>JAUVJB010000180.1 GCA_030592465.1 Bacteroidota bacterium
CATTTTCCTTTATTTGACTTTTCGGAGTGGAATCAAATCACAAATCTAAATTGTCTTTTATCTTTTATCTTTTTACTTTTGTATTGTTATAAATGAGCTAAATACTAAAAATATATAGAATGAAATTTATAGGAATTATAACTTCGAGATATGAATCTACACGATTCCCGGGTAAACCTTTGGTTGATATTAATGGTAAAACAATGATTCGAAGAGTTTATGAGCAAACTGCAAAAGTCATTGATACTGTTGTTGTTGCAACTGACGACATAAGAATAGAAAAAGAGGTAAAACGATTTAGCGGAAATGTTGTAATGACTTCAAAAAAGCATAAAAGCGGTACTGACAGATGTTCTGAAGCTATTGATAAATTTCAGGAATTAACAAATGAAAAATTCGATATTATTATTAAT
Organism: Bacteroidota bacterium; assembly: GCA_030592465.1. Classification (GTDB taxonomy): domain Bacteria; phylum Bacteroidota; class Bacteroidia; order Bacteroidales; family B39-G9; genus B39-G9. The sequence goes on from JAUVJB010000180.1 coordinate 414, forward strand.
ATACAAGGAGATGAGCCATTTATTGATCATGAGCAAATAAAAAAAATAATTTCATGTTTTGATGATGATAAAACACAAATTGCCACTTTAATAAAACCAATTAAAAATATTGATGATGTTTTTAACCCGAACAAACCAAAAGTTATTATAAACAGATATAGCCATGCAATTTATTTTAGTCGCTTACCTATTCCTTTTGTCAGAAATTATGATAAAGATTTATGGATAAAAAAACATCAGTTTTATAATCATGTAGGTTTATATGCTTATAGATATGATATTTTAAAAGAAATTACAAAATTAAAGCAATCACCACTTGAAATTGCAGAATCGCTTGAGCAGTTAAGGTGGATTGAAAACGGTTACACAATCAAAGTTAAAATAACACAATTTGAAAGTGTGTCGATTGATACTCCCGAAGACCTTGAAAGAATAAAAAAAAGATTGAAATAATTTTAGTTTTGTGAATATTGCCGGCAAATCACCACACCGCTCTTTCGGATTTGTAATCAGAAAGGCAGAATCTTCATCAGCTGGCTATAAATTAAAATATGACATATATCCAAGACATGTCATATTTTTTCATTAAAAAATGTAATCTATTTTACCAAACCCCTGTGTTCTAAAAGTGGTTTAATATCAGGTTCTTGTCCGCGGAAGCGTTTGTACAGAATCATTTGTTCTTCAGAATTGCCGTGTTCTAAAATATCTTTACGTAACGAAGTAGCAATCTTTTGGTTAAATATGCCATTTTGTTTAAAATAAGCAAAAGCATCTGCTACTAACACATCTGCCCAGATGTAGCTGTAATAACCTGCAGAATATCCTCCGCTAAAAATATGATTAAAATATGTACTGCGATAACGAACTACTATTTGTGGGATTAGACCGATTTTGTCCATTGCAGCCTTTCCAAATGCATCAATATCATATTCTTTTTCTCTAATTATTGTGTGCCAATCCATGTCTAAGTAAGCAGCTGCCAAATATTCAACAGTTACAAAACCTTGGTTAAAGTGACTGCTGTTTATAATTTTTTCTATTAATTCCATTGGAATTGTTTCGCCTGTTTTGTAATGTTTTGCATATTCTTTCAGAACTTCAGGTTGTGAAGCCCAATTTTCATTTATTTGTGATGGGAATTCAACAAAATCCCGGGCAACTGCTGTACCTGACAGAGTATTGTAAGTACATTGCGACAATAAACCATGCAAAGAGTGTCCAAATTCATGGAATAAAGTTGTAACTTCGTCGAAGCTTAATAGCGAAGGTTTATCACCTGTTGGCTTTGTGAAGTTGGTAACCAGAGATATTACAGGTAGAATCCTTTTGCCGTTTTCTTTATATTCCTTTCTATAACTCGTCATCCATGCACCACCTCGTTTTGAAGCCCTTGGATAAAAATCCATATATTGAATACCGAGTAAAGTATCATTTGCATCTCTAATTTCAAAAGTCTTTACATCTTCATGATATTTTGGAATATTATGAATTTCTTTAAATTTTAGCCCATACAAGTGGTTGGCAGTATAAAAAATACCATGTATTACATTTTCAAGTTTAAAATAAGGACGCAATTGTTCTTCGTCAAAATCATATTTTGCTTTTCTTACTTTTTCGGAATAATACCACCAGTCCCATGGTTTAAGTTGAAAATCTCCACTTTTTTTGTCAATCATTTTTTGAAGTTCTTTTGCTTCTTGCTTGGCTGCTTTAAGTGCGGGTTTCCATACTTTGTACATTAAAGCATAAACCTTTTCAGGAGTTTTTGCCATATTATTATCAAGTATGAAATTTGCCCATGTTTTGTAACCCAAAAGTTTTGCTTTTTGTAATCTTAAGTTTACTATTTTATTGATAATAGCTTTATTGTCAAGAGAATCGTTATGGTCTCCTTTGGTAATATAAGCAGTAAACATTTTTTTACGCAAATCTCTTTTTCCCGAATATGTTAAGAACGGGATAAGACTTGGCTTTTGAATAGTGAAAACCCATTTACCTGAATCTCCTGTAGCAGTTGCGGTCTCTGCTGCAGCATCAATCACTGATTGTGGCAAGCCTGCAAGGTCTTCTTTTTTATCAATTACAAGTTTAAAATTATTTGTTTCAGTTAGAATATTTTGTCCAAATTTTAAAGTAAGAATTGATAGTTCTTCATTAATTTTTCTGAGTTTATCTTTATCTGCGTTGTTTAGATTAGCACCACTTCGTGTAAAATTTTTGTAGGTCTCTTCTAATAACCGGGCTTGTTCTGTGCCTAATTTTAAAGTATCTTTTTGTTCAAAAACAGATTTTACTCGTTGAAATAATTTATCGTCTAAGCTAATGTTGTCTCTGTGCTTTGACAAAAGAGGCGACACTTCTTCGGCAATTTTTTGTATCTGTTCATTAGTGTTAGCACTATTTATGTTAAAAAAGATGCTACTTACATTGTTAAGTAATCTCCCGCTTTTATCAAGAGCTTCTATAGTATTTTTAAAAGTTGGGCTCTCTTTGTTATCATCAATCGCCTGAATTTCGCCTTCGTGTTGTTTTATGGCTTCTTTAAAAGCCGGCAAATAGTCTGATGTTTTAATTTTGTCGAATGGCGGAACATTGTAAGGTGTATTAAGTTCTGCAAGTAAAGGATTTTGGCTTTCTTGCTTTGGCTTATTGCTGTTGCAAGAAACTAAGGTAATACCTGTCATCGCTAAAATTATTAATGATTTTTTCATTTTTGATTATTTTTGTTAATACGAATTTTTTATTGACAAATATAAAAAAAATATGGATATATGTTTTTTTTGTTTTTACCTTAAATCCGTAAGTCTTTTTTGTATGCCACGAATTCACCCTGTTAAATAATTTTTTAGTTTTGTGAATATTGCAGGCAAATCACCACACCGCTCTTTCGGATTTACAATCTGAAAGTATAAATAAACGAAAGCAACACAGAATTTTTGGATTGCAAATAGTTCGATATGTAAATAAAAGTTTATATGTTAACTATTTGAATTTCTCAGAGTTTCAACTTTCTCGCTGAAAACATGTAAACTCTAAAAATTAATATCCCAACTATAATTCCAAGCAATGCTCCGCCAATTACATCGCAGGGATAATGAACGCCGAGATAGATACGACTGTATGAAACTATTGCAGCCCATAATAAAATTGAATAGCTGACATATTTATTCTTAAATATATAAGAAATAAATGTTGCAAGGGCAAAAGTGTTTGCTGCATGCGATGAGACAAAACCATATTTCCCGCCACAATGATTATTTACTATATGAACAATATTGGCAATTTGTGGATTATGACAAGGACGCAGCCGCTGAAATACATCTTTAAAAAAATGTACTGACGTTTGGTCGCTAACGACTATCACAAGAATTAATGAAGCAATTATTAATATTGACTTTTTTTTGAACTTTTTTATTATAAAAAATATTATTAATGCATAAAGAGGAAACCATGATAATTTCCCGCTTATAAACCACATTATCCGGTCGAAAAAATCAGAATGAAAACTGTTTAAAAACAAAAACAGCTCGGTGTCGAATTGTAATAATTTGTCAATCATTTAATTCTTTCCAAATAAAATCTTTTAACTCAGTAATTCCTTGTTTTGTTATTGATGAAATAAAAACATAAGGTATATCAGGTAAATATTGTTTTATTTCGTTTATCAGTTCGTCGTCTAATAAATCAGATTTTGAGATGGCTAATAAACGTTTCTTGTCGAGAAGTTCAGGATTATACTGTTTTAATTCGTTTACTAAAATGTTATATTCATTTTTAATGTTATCACAGTCGGCAGGAACCATAAAAAGAAGCATTGAATTTCTTTCAATATGTCGTAAAAATCTAATTCCTAAACCTTTACCTTCGTGAGCACCTTCAATAATCCCGGGTATGTCGGCCATAATAAATGACCTGTGGTCGCGATATGAGACAATGCCCAAATTGGGGACTAAGGTGGTAAAAGCATAATTGGCAATTTTTGGTTTAGCGGCAGAGACAACAGACAAGAGCGTTGACTTACCTGCATTTGGAAATCCTACCAACCCTACATCTGCTAATATTTTCAGTTCTAATATAAACCAATCTTCAATACCTTCTTCTCCTGGTTGTGCAAAGCGAGGCGTTTGATTTGTTGGCGATTTAAAATGATAATTACCCTGACCCCCTCTTCCTCCTTTAGCAAGAATTTTTGTTTCGTTGTTATTCGTTATTTCAAACAGTGTTTCGCCTGTTTCTGCATTTTTTGCAATAGTGCCTAATGGCACGTCAATAATTATGTCTTTGCCGTCAGCACCTGTGCTTCTGTCTTTTGAACCATTAACACCGTTTTTGGCACGAATATGTTTTCTATATTTTAATGACAATAATGTCCAGAGTTGTTTGTTGCCTTTTAAAATGATATGAGCACCACGTCCTCCATCGCCACCGTCAGGACCGCCTTTTTTTGTTAATTTATCTCTGTGAAGATGAGTCGACCCTGCACCACCGTTTCCTGAGCGGCAAAATATTTTTACATAATCGACAAAATTTTTATTTGCCATATTGTTATATTAATTTAAATGAAATGAATTCTGTATAAAAACGTCAAAAGTACGAAGAAAAAAACGTTTTTAAGTCCTGTCCGCCAGCTGGCGGATGAAAAGTTTTTTTAGATACAACTCATCCATTATTTAATACAGATACAGTAGGCTCAATGCTCTTTCGGATTTACAATCCGAAAGAGCGGAGACTCAACAATTGAACAATTTATTTATGTTTATCTATAATTTTACAAATTCGTTCAAAAATTTCATCAACTGTTCCTATGCCATCAACAGATTGATATTTATTTTCCTTTTTATAAAATTCAATTACAGAAGCCGTTTGTTTATTGTAAACATTAATTCTGTTTTCAATAATGGAAACATCTTTATCGTCTGAACGATCCGTTTCTTTACTTCTGTTTATTAATCGTTTTAATAACTCATCATGATTAACATCAAGAGTTATCATTACAGTTATTTCTATATTTCGTTCTTTGAGAAGATTTTTGAGAAATTCTGCCTGGTTATTTGTACGTGGAAAACCATCAAAAATAAAACCGGTAGCACCTTCGTATTTATCAAGTTTATTAATAACCATTTGTATAACATCTTTGTCAGGAACTAATTCCCCTTTATCCATATACTCTTTTGCCATTATACCAAGAGGCGTTTTCTTTGCAATAGCATTTCGTAGAATATCGCCGGTTGATAAATGTATTAAATTGTATTTTTTTATTAATTTTTCTGATTGAGTTCCTTTTCCTGATCCGGGAGGTCCAAAAATTACAATGTTAAGCATGACAGTAAAGAGTTAAAGGTTTAAAGTTCAATGTTTAATATTTCAAGTTTTCATTTCTATACTTTGTGCAGTTATATTTTGCGTAATGTAATTTGCCTGCCCCGTGAAATTCTGATTTATCAGGTTATTTCATCAGGGTCATTTGTTTCACGTCATTTGTTGTCATTTGCTTCGCTGTCATTTAATTGTTATTTGTTTTACGTCATTCAGTTGTTGACAATTAATGACTACTAATGACAATCAAATGACTATTAATGTCCGCCAGCTGGCGGATAAAATTATAACCGAGTGAAGTATATTACGAATCACAAAGTGTATAAATATGTTTTAAGTTTCTTCCATAACCATTATAATCTAAACCATATCCAATAATAAAATCATCAGGTATTTCAAAACCTACATAATCAATTTTTATATCCTTTTGATAAGCACTTGGTTTAAAAAGTAGTGTGGCAATTTTAATTTCGTCAGGCTCATATCCTTTTAATTGCATAATAATATTTTCAATTGTTATGCCTGTGTCAATAATATCTTCAAGAATAACAAC
>JAUVJB010000223.1 GCA_030592465.1 Bacteroidota bacterium
AAGTTCAAGTACCAATTGGGTATTATCACTTTTTGTGTAATGCTTTTATTCTCAAAATCTTAGCACTTCTCTTTGTTTATAACCGCTCAAATTAGGTTATAGACTTTATTTTTTTTACTTTTATCTTTAAAAAAACAAATCCGTGAAAAAATTATTAATTATTACTTTCATTTTATTAGTTGTTGTTTCAAACAGCTTTTCGCAATCAAAAAATAAATATCAAAAATTTCAGGATGAGCAAGGCGTAATATTTTATCACAAATACAGCCACTCAAATTTTTTAAGTAAAAAAAGTCCTTTAAGACTAATACTCAAAATTGAAAATACAAATCCTTATCCTGTGAAAGTAAATTTTATTGTTGATTATTACTGGAAAGCAATGATTAGTGCAAATAGTGAAAAGCCAAGAACTTGTTGCATAAAAGCAAATAATACAATTAAAGGCAGGTTTCATAAATTACATTTTGCTCCTTTTGAGTTTACTAACGAACAAATTTTAAGTGATGATTTTTTTGTTGAACTTTCAGGTATTGAGATCACAAAAGTTGATTCTTGTGTGAAAAGCAAAAAGTAAATGTTTGAAAATTAAACATTGAATTTTAACTATATTTTACACCCGCAAAGTTTTACTAATTCATTATTAATCATAATAATCAAATAATTTTGAGTTTTTGAAATTAAGCAAATTAAACCTTGCGTGTGTAAGGAATACTTTTATTTACTTCGTATTATGTAGATATGCGAAGACTAAATTTTATTATCCGGTTTTGCAAAATAATATCTTAATCCAATTTGCAATAAAAATGAATTACCATTAAATGTATTGGTTGCTTTTACAATTTCCGTATCAGAATAATGAGTTATTATTTCGTAATATAACGGATTAAAGCTACTGTGATAAGAGCCTTTAAAATAAATATCAGCCTTGTCTTTGAATCTATAATCTATTGAAACTTCTGACTCTATACCAAAATCAAATCTTTTTAAGTTCTTTTTTGATGTTCGATAACAGTAAGCTATTGTTGAATCACCACTAGTTGGAATAAAATTTGGATTTACAAGTGAAGAAACATTATCTCCCCAGCTACCAACTTCAATATTTTCATAATTTCTTGCAATTATACCAGAAAAACCTATTTCCGGTTTTATAAAAATCTTTTGTCCGCAAAAAAGAAATTCTTTCCCAAAACGAATTGGAATTACCCAACTATCCATACCTGACGAACCATGAGAACTTTCTGTTTTATTTACAAAACTTGTATTATAATCATAATCAATCCAAGGTGCACTTGAATAAAAACCATAAAAACCTGTTTCAAAAGTATATTCTTTTAATTTATAACCAACATATCCACCAAAAACTCCATCTAATTGGTACTGTTGCAAATAAAAACCATTGCTATTGATATAACTGTAATTATCCCATTTCACTCCATTTTCATACCCGATATACCAACTGGTTTGTGCCATTACTGTTCCAAAAATAATTGTAGAAACTAAAACTAAAAATACTCTTTTCATATCTATACATTTTTAAGGGGTTATAAATACAATAACTCATTTTTTAATTATTTATTTTTATATGTAGTATTTAACATAAAAATTATGATTTTTGAAAGTGCGTTTAAATACATCTAAAATATTATTAAACAAAATAGCATTTATGCATAGTTGCTGCAATCATGCTGATTTTTTTCGAGATTATGTGTTGACTTTTTTGTGTCTGCACTTCGGGATGAAAGTTTTTGAGAGTTGCTTTCTTGGGATGTTACCCTCGACAAACGAAAACAAACTTAGGGAATTGCAAATAATAACCCTCGTAGGATTTTTTGAAATAAACTCATTTTTTATTATATAATTTTGTGTAACTTTGTAAAACAATAGCCATAAATATTGATGATTAGGAACATAAATGAAATTTATGATGCAGTAATACACGTAATAAAAAAATAGAAAAAATTTTGTAAATTAAAATTACAAAAAAATGGATTTACAATATGTAACAAATAAGAAAGGCATTAAAAATGCTATTTTGCTTTCTATTGAGGACTGGAATAGGATACAAGAAGAACTTGATGAACTTAAAAAACTAAGAAACAAAAAAATTCTGAATTTCAAGAAGCGGTAACAGAAATGAATTTAATTAACCAAGGAAAATTAAAGGCTAAAGATGCTCAAAATTTATTAGATGAGTTATAATGTTAAAACAATAGCTGTTTTCGACAAACAAGCTAAAAGACTAAATAAAAAATATCCTTCTTAAAAAAAAACTTGCGGCTTTAATAAAAGATTTGGGGAAATTTATAAAAAAATACTTTTTATATCAGCCTTTCAGGCTATTCATACGAAGAAAAAATTACAAATTAAGAACAAATATTAATGCAAAACCTGCTTTTTTAAAATATCAAATTCTAATTCAAAATTTGGGGTAAAAACACCTAAACCTAAATTTTTATTTATCTGATTAATTGACCAGAATTTACCTTTATCAAGTTCTTTATTATTAATTTTTATTCCATTGTTGTAATTAGTAATAAACATGTAAACAAGTTCTGTTTCTATATCACTTTCCCATTTATAAGTACCAATTAACTTAGCGTTAAAATCTGATATACCAATCTCTTCAAAGGTTTCACGCTTAAGGCTTTGTTCAAGAGTTTCGTTAAACGAAATGTGACCGCCAACCGCAGTATCCCACTTACCGGGCTGCACTTTTTTAAACATAGGACGTTTTTGCAAAAAAATCCGGTTTTGTTTATTTATCACATGTAAATGAACAACAGGATGTAACAAATTTTTATCTGAATGACAAACAGAACGAGGTGCTTTGCCTAAAACTTTTCCTTCTTCATCAACAATAGGCAGCCATTCTTCGTTTTTAAATTTATTCTGCTTTAGCTTATTATTGATTAGTTCATATACAAAATACACTCCAAATAGAATATAGAAAAGCCCGCCGCTAATAAAAGCCCATGCTTCGTTTGACATATAAAAAGCCGAATATGTAACCAGAATCGTGTAAGAACCAAACAGATAAAACATAGTTTTTATGCTTCTGTTTAATGCTTTTAATTGATTTGAATCAATCTGCACATCTTTTAAATATCTTTTCGACATTAATAACATTAAATTGTGCGAAGAAAAAGCAGAAATGCCGAGAACAGCACAAATTATAACTCCTATTAATGCAGGTTTTAATTTAAAAAATATCTCATTATTTAAAATTATTGATATTAAGCCTAATGCTACAAGTAAGGCAGTATCGAATAATATAAACTTATCAAACCGCTTTTCTTTAAAATATGTATAAATAAGTTCTAATATGCCGAAAATTACTGCTACTATTAAACCAACCTTTGTACCCCAAATTTCGTCAGCAGCAATGAAAATTATTATTGGTAAAAATCCAGGTAATAACTGTTTAAATAATGCTTTTTTATCCAATTTTAAAATTATTTATTGTTTGCACGGAAATTCCATATTTTTAAATCTTTGATAAAAAAACGTCAAAGACAAGGCTTTCGATCCGCCAGCTGGCGGATGAAAATCAATGAGTTTACTTTCGTAAATGATTTGTTTCAAAAGCAAGAATAACGCAGTATTTGGCGTTTTCTTGCAAAGACTATTTAATAATACTATCTAAAATATTCTTTGCCACATTTTTATGAACCAAAATATTCATCATCTTAAGTTTAATATAGTCTTGGTGATAAAATCTATATCCTTTGTTTGTTCCGTCAAAACCACCCGATCCTGAATCTTTGATTAAAAACCAATAATCATTATTAACTTTTTGATACCCAACAATATGAATACAATGATCGTCGGTTGTAGTTTGGTTGCTTAATCGAAATTGTCGGGCATCTTCATTAATATATTCAGAAGGAATATCAAAAGTAGGGATTTTGGATACTTCTGCATAACGGTTATAACCCGCTTCTGACACATCGCCACAAATGCTTACTGTATATCCCATTTTAACAGAATTTTCAATAATATTAATGAAATCTTTTAAGGGCACATTATAATAATCATCACTATGACGCCAATTATCAGCTTCAACCAATTCGTGTTTTTCATTATACGGGAATTCTTTTGTTGACATAAAACTAAAATAATCATTCATTCTTAATTTTAATACTTTTGCAAGATAATCTTGCGGACTTATTTTTTTGTTGTTTACAACTACATAAATCGGCGGTTGTCCCATATATTTATTTAGAATTGATTTCACTGTAGAGACAACAAACTGTTCATTCCATTCATTATTTTCCTTAACACTTTCTAAATAAGCTTTAATCTCTTTAATTAATATTGCGTGAGAATGAAATTTTTGAATTTTCAACTTACCGTGATAATCATTATAACCAACAATACCATATTTTTTCCAAATAACCGGTATTGCATTAGCTTCAGAGCCTTGATCGTATTCTATATTACCACGAGTTTTCACAAAAGCTCTGGCTCGCTCAACATATTCCCAATAAACAGTGTACATTTCAGATAGTTTAATTTTTTGACCTGTTAACCGATAAACTTCCGATTCGAAAAACGATGTTGCTGAAAAACACCAGCAAGTTCCTGCATTTCCTTGTGACACGGGACTATTATGCCAAAATATTGTATATTTATTAGTATCGGTTGGGAAAACCTGATTTGAATAATCTGTTTGAAAATATTTTTGTGGATAGTGTATTTTTTTCTTCTCATTAATATCACGAACATCCTTTAATATCGAATTTTCATAATATCCCGGTTCATATAATTTAAAAGTTGATTTGTCTTTTTTTAATTCCTTATTTTGAGAAAATACAAGAAAGAACTGCAATAATGATATTAATAAAATAGTGATTTTTTTCATTGACTTGTTATTTTAGTATAAAGTTTGTAAAGTTTAAGGTTTAAGGTTTAATGTTTAAGGTTTAATGTTTAAAGTTTAATGTTTAA
>JAUVJB010000198.1 GCA_030592465.1 Bacteroidota bacterium
ATTATAAAGCTATTAACCAATGTGTTAGCGAACAATAGACAATAATCAATAGTCAATAAAAAATCCCTGAGACTTCGGGACTAATGACAATTAATGACTATATATTAATGTTATAATTGTTTTATAGTATATAAATTAGCTCAAATTATTACGAACCAGAGTATAATATCGTACATTAAAGTTTCAAATGCAATGTTTTCATTAATTATTTTTATATCGGATTTTAAATTTTCTCATAATAAGGCTATATGCCGTAGTTTCGCAAAAAAACTTTAGTCCTGCTTCGGTGGGACTTTTTTTTTACATTCACCACAAATAAAAAAAGGTTCTTTTTAAATTTAAGTGGGTAATCAAATTTGCCTCCCTGTTTTAAAGGCTAAAGTAAAAAGTATTTCAAAATTATTTTTTTCTATATATTTTTTTTTTACTTTAAACTTTAAATTTTTTAGCCTTTAGCCTTTTTACTTTACTTTTTACTCATTCTAAATCATACATAACCTAAAAAAAATATGAACCGTCAATATTATGTTCTTAAACAAGAAAAAAATATTTTTATAATTAATTAAAACAAAATAGATTTGCTTAAATAAATTTTAAAATATAAATAATTATGAAAATTAAATTACTGATTTTGTTTTTGTTGTCATTTGGAGTATTATTTGCTCAAAAAACTGACTACAACACTGCACTTAGCTTGCTACAAAAAATTAAAGCAAGCGATTATCCTGAATCAATCACCATTCAGATTAAGAATGATGAAATTAACATTAATCAACAATGTCTCGGTAATAATGAAACCGAAACTTATACCAAAATTTTAACCGAACAAGGAAAAAAAAGAAAAAGCCAAATTTTCTTCTATTTCGATTCTGATTACGATTCCTTAGCTGTTGATTTAATCGAAATTATTAAACCTGATGGTGACAAAACACAGCTTGACCCAACAAAAATTCTTCATAAAATAAGCCAAAGTTCATTTAGTGGATTTTCAAATATTTATTCTGAAACAGGATGGTTTTTAACAGGAACTGTTCCAAATCTTGCAGTTGATGATATTATTCATATTATCAAAAATAAAATTACTCATAAAGCACGAATGGAAAACAATTTCTTTGACAGAATTGATGTTGAAAATTATTCTGCCACTTTAAAATATTATTACATACTAAATGCTCCTAAAGACCTGAAAATTGATACTATTCATATAAACAAGAAAGACAATCTTGCTAAATTTGAAGAAACTGTTAACGGAGATATTAAATCATACACATGCACATTTGACTATATCCCACAAATTATTTATGAGCCAAACATGGACGACAGCGATAATTTTGCCTATTACATAATGCTCACAACAGTTGATAAATGGGAAGATATTTCTACATGGTATTACGGATTAGTTAAAAATCATTTGGAAGTAAATAAAGATATGCAAGATAAAGTTACAGAATTGACTAAAGATGCAAAAGATAAAGAAGAAAAAATAAAAAATATATTCTATTGGGTAGCACAAAAAATCAGATATCTTGGTGTTGATAAAGAAAAAAATCGTCCCGGTTTTGAGCCGCATGATGTTACTTATACTTTTAAAACTCGCGGCGGTGTGTGTCGCGACAAAGCAGCTTTGTTAGTTGCCATGTTACGTACTGCAGGCATCCCATGTGACCCAATTTTAATTTCGGTAGGTTATAAATTAAATCACAAAGCACCTTGTATGTGGTTTAACCATGCTGTTGCTGTCAGTTATGACGAAAACGGTAAACCGGAACATTATTTAGACCCTACTAATGAAACATCAAAAGATTTCTTTCCTCAATATGAAGAAGACAATACTTATATAATTGCCCGCAAAGAGGGAGCAGATCTTCAAATTGTTCCAATATCGCCGGCAAGCAGAAACAATACAAATATTGACTTAAAAATAGCTCTCGATAACAACAATAATGCTAAAGGTTCAATAAAAATCACTTATTCAGGCTTAGCCGACACATTTATTCGTGGTGCGTTAATGAGACGTTCACCAACTAAAAGAAAAGAAATGCTTCAAAAATTTGTTTCTAATATGAATCCTGCTGCAACCATAAATGAATTCAAAATTTCTGATCCTAAAGATAAAAATACTAATATTAACATGACAGCCGACTTTGAAATTCCAAACTATATTGATACAGATAAACCATATTCTTTTGTGCCTTTTGAAGCATCAAAATTATCTTTATCATTTATTTATAATCGGGAAATGCAGGCTTTTAGCTTATCAGAACGAAATTATCCTTTTAAAATTAACAATACTTTTAGTGTAGATATTAATGAAAACATTTCTTTTGCAAATCCTGTTAAAGAAATATCAATACCTGAAAATATTAATCTCGATTATAAAGGATTTAAAATGACAAGCAACGGGAAATTATCAGAAGACAAAAAACAAGCAAACGTAAAAGTTTCGTTTCAAGCAGAAAAAATACATTTCTCAAAAGATGATTATACCGACTTAAAGCTAAAATTATCTGAGTTAGAAAAATACGAAAAACTTTATATGATAAGTAAAGTAGGAAAGTAATTAATAAATTTTAAATTTAATTAAAATGAAACCTCCATGCTTAGCATTTTTTATTTTAAAGGTAGAAGCACAAAAGAACATGAATATATTATTAGTAGCAAAATTTTTGTGCATGGAGGTTCGCCGAACACCTTTAAAAAATTTAATTTTGTGAGGCAACAAAAACCACAATCACAAAATCAATGACAGTAAGTATTTAATATTATAAACTTTAATTAAAATATATTCAGATGAAAAAAATAATATCAATAATAATATTAGTTGTATTCTATATCAGCGTTTCGGCACAAGACTATAAAGAATACATAAAAAATGTCCCCGGACAAGATAAATATCCCGAAGCATCGGCAATTAATGTAATAACTAAAATTGACGTAACATTAAATGAAGATGGTTCTTTTGAAAAACATGTGTTTTACATTAAAAAAATCTTAAATTACAAGGGCAAGAGAAAATACTCAGACGTTAAAATTGATTATAACGCCAACTACTCAACAATTGACTTAGGAGAATGTTTTACTGTTAGAGACACTAATAGAGTTCCTTTACCCAAAGAGGCAGTTCATAATAATGAAACATTTATGACAACATTGTCGCCGGAATATATCAATCAACGTCAGGAAGTTATCAACTTCCCAACAATAGAACCCGGCGATTTTGTAGTGCTTAATTACACTTTAAAAAGCAAACCACAAGCTTACTTTTCAGATTATGAGCACATGATGGAAGAAAATCCTTATTTAGAAAAAGATTTAACTATTAAAACACCAAAAGATGTTAAATTAAAATATTCTTTCGATAATGATAAAATAAAATTCGATAAAAAAGAAGGAAATAATCAAATTATATATTCTTGGAAAATTGAAAATGCTCCGTTAATTAAAAATGAAAAAAATAAACCTTCTTATCTAATTATTGGCAGCCCAATTTTTTATTCAACAGTAGATAACTGGAGCGATGCTTCAAAAATTCTATTTAAAGAATTTAACTCAACTAATTATAAAACAGACGAAGTTAAAGATTTGGCAAAAAAAATTACTTCAGGCATAAATGATAATAATGATAAACTCATATCTATTTATAATTATATTGACAAAAATTTTGTTTTCAAAAGATCAATGACTGATGATAAATTTACACCTCAACCGGTAAAAAAAGTATTGGAACAAAAATATGGGAGCAACAAAGAACTAACTGCCTTATTTATTGCCATTGCTGACGAAGCGGGTGTTAATTCATGCAAACCCGTATTTGTATTAAGCGACAACAGTCAATATTTAAAAAAAATAAGAGAGATACCATGTAGAAATTTTATTTCAAAAATAGCAGTTTATAATGATGAAGAACTAATATCGTTTAACAAAAAAGATTTTCCTTATGCTTTTGCCAATACAGAAAAAACATATCTTATTGTTGATGACGAAAGTCCGCAAATTGTTGAATATAAGTATAATAAAAATATATTAACTGATAAAACCGTTAACATTAAATTAAATGAAGATTTTTCATCTGATGCTAATTTTGAAATTGAATATACAGGTAAAAACGATTATCAGATAAGACGTAAATTTAAAAATGAAACCGAAAAAAGAAGGAAAATCTGGTTTACCCGTGGCATTGAAGATAAATCAATTACAGTCAATAAAGGACCTGAATTCATCAATATTCAAAATCTAAATAAACCATTAAAAATAAAATTTAACGCATCAATTGCTAACTATTATACCAAACAAAATAATTATATTTATTTCAAATTACCGGAACCTGAAGATATTGATCTAACAATGACAGGACTAACGAGAGAAAATCCTTATCAGATAAACAATAATATTTTTATTAAAGAAACATATATTATTGATAATTTACCAAAAGGATATAAGGTAATTAAACCAAAAAATGACATTAACAAAACATATAAAGATGAAAAGGTAGAAATGAAATTTAATATTAGTTCAAAACTAACAGGTAATAAATTGGTTGTAGTTAGAACAATTCATATTCCTCAAGCTATCATTTCTAAAAATAATTATCCGAAATTTTATAAATTTATTAGTAACATTCAAAAACCAATGAATATTATGACTTTTCTTAAAGAATAATAAATTTTTGAGCTCACTAAAAGCAGCAAAATATTAAATTTTAATCGCAGGTTAATTTTTTTTATCTAATCACAATTGTTAAATTGCTATATGGTTACATTGTTATTTTTCCTTAAATCCGCAAGTGAATTGTTTAATTCGTCAGCTGACGAATTAAACAATTAGCTGTGGCATGGTTTACTTATACAAATAGTAGTAAATTGTAATTAATTTGATGATTATCAACAAATCCGCGCCACGGCTTGCGGATTTAAGATGTCTTAAAAATCCTGTCCAACCGACAGGATTTTTATTACAATATTTTTATGTAAAAAATCCATTATTTAGTAACCTCTTTTATATTATTAATCAAACAAAAAAAAATCATATTCTTTTTATATGTATGTTTGTTACATTATGATAGTAAATACAGCTTTAATATTTTTTAGTATAGTTGATTTTGTTTGTGATTCATTCGCATATATTAAAAAAACCTTACAAACAATTAATAATTATTTTAAATTTGATTTTCGTCCTCAAGCTTTAAAATTAAGCTATCGTTTACACATCTTTTTTTAGTTACCCATCACTATAATATTACATACCAAATAACCGTTAGCATTCTACACAGATTAAAGAAGTAAACAAAAATTGCTATTTTTAAATAAAAATTAATTAATTTCGCAACAAAACAATTTCGGGAACATAATAATAGATACAAATGAAATTTAAAATATCAATAATAGTTTTAATATTTAGTTTTGTAAATATTACTACATTATACTCACAAAAAAATTATTCGGCTAAAGCTGATATAACGTTTAATGCAGGTCAATACTATAAGGCAATTGACTTATATAAGTATTCGTATGCTAAAGCAAAAAACAAAGAAGAAAAAGCAGAAGTGATATTTAAAACTGCACTTTGTTATAAATTAATAAATGATTCAAAACATTCTGAAATATGGTTTAAGAAAGCAATAAAAAGAGGTTATCCCGGTCCTGTTGCAACATTATATCTCGCTGATGCTAAAAAACTTAACGGGAAATATGATGAAGCTGCCGAGCAATACCAAAAATATAAAAATTTTGTCCCTGATGATAAAAAAGCCGAC
>JAUVJB010000172.1 GCA_030592465.1 Bacteroidota bacterium
GCCTTTTAAATATGCTATTAATCCCAATCCATAGGTGATAACAAATGTTGGTATTGAAAACCAGGTTGGTTCTTTTTTTATAGTTTTCATAATTTTTTTCTTGATTTATTTAATAGTTACAGTGATCTTGTTTGCTTTTAAAATATAGTTTCCGTTTCCTGTACCTTGAAATTCATAATTGTTACCTTTTTGTTTTCCATTAATAATCAATTTTTCATTTGCTTTACATAGCAACATTTTTACTTTTAATTTTTTGATAAATTCATAGTTCAACTCATCTGTATTGCATATATCAATTGAAATAAATTCATCTTTAATAATGAGATTATCGGCTTTTTGAATAATAATTTGTTTATCTCCAGGAATTTGAATTGAAGTTTCAATATTCTCTACATATGTACTGACTCCAATGCTTGAAGGTTTAAAAATTATTGGGGTTCTTAAAAAAAGAGTGTCATTTGATTGTCGGGCTTCTATTTTAAATAAAGGTCTTTCTTTTGGATATTGCCAGCCCCAAATGCTTCCTTCTATAAATAGATTAGATACTACTTTAATTTCGTTTAATCGTGAGGTTTCAATTGTTGTATTTCCATATAATTTCAGTACAACAACCTTAACACTTTTAAGTGATTCTGTAAAATTGTCTTTTTTTTCTTGTGCATATCCCGAAAAGTAAAATACACAAATAATTGCGGATAAAATTAATTTTTTTGTTTTCATGATGTTTTAAAATTTAATAGTTAAACAATATACATAGTAAAGCTATGTTAGTAAATAAAAAAACTACTGCTTCTTAGTAAAGCGAAGAAGCAGGGTTATTAATAAATAAAATATAATTGCTGAAAGTATAACCAACGGAATAAACCAAAATCCTAAAATATCATTCATTCCATCAGTATTCTTTATGAAACCAAAGGCTTTGAACTTTTCATCAAGGTAAAATAAACCTGTTTTTGAGGGGAAAATAAGCTTTGTAACAATAAAAAATAAAAAAACGAATAACAATAAATATAATAATGCAAAGACGCTATAAATTATTCCGTTTTTAAAATTTAACAATAATGCCTGCAAAACATCTTTCGGATTAAAAGTACTAACCGCTTGTGCTATTTTTTTATTTGCAATAACAGGTTTTAAAAACTCTTCGGGCATTCCTAATTTTTCTAAAACAGTTAATAAGTTGTCAGTTTCATTATTATCAGAAAATCGTTGTATTCCTTCAAAAATATGGCTGTTTATTTCCATAAGCATTTCTTTTTTATCTTCTTTTGATAAAATTGCAATACATTTTTCAACTCTTTTCAAATAATCGTTATAAATACGTTCTGTTGTAGTTGATGTAAATTCAATATTCTTCATTTTTACAATAATTTTTGAATGGAACTATTCATATTTATCCAATATTTTTTCATTTTCTGCAGAGTAGTTTCACCATCTTCTGATATCGAATAATATTTTCTGGGAATTCCCGATTCTTGTTCAACCCATTTTGAAGTTACTAATCCTTCCTTTTTTAACCTTATTAATAAAGGATACAGAGTTCCTTCAGCAATTTCTATTTCAGTATTTTTTTTAACTTCTTCAATTAATTCATAGCCGTAATATTCATTTCCCTGTAATATATTTAATACAATAAAAGAAAGTACTCCTTTTTTAACCTGGGCTGTCCATTTATGCACAAATAAATTATTCATGGTGCAAATATAAAATAAAATACATAGTAATACAATGTATTTGTAATAAATTTTATTTTTTTTTTAATTTGTGGTTTTTTATCCCATTGAATAAAAGCAAAAATTATTCAAAAGGCTGACAGGGGGTAAATATATTGCTAAATTGCCTGCCCCGTAGTTTACCCCGTAAGGAGGTTTACCCTGTGAAATTGCGAAGCAATATTTAACAGGGAACGACTGTATTGGGGCATACTGGGGCAAAGTATGAGGGTATCGGTGTTTATGTTTTTTATTTTCATCCGCCAGTAGTCGGACACGTGTCCGACTACTGGCGGATAAATGCAGCTTTCAAGCACTATTTAGATAACTAAAATTTAAACAAAAAAAAGTATTTCAATCTAAACATTTAACAATATAAACAATGTAAAAACTATTTTATCATTGAAATATCAAACCATTTAGAGTTTTCAGACTATTTACTCAATTGTTTCCACTGTTTTAAATATGCTTTTTTAAGACTGTTATACCATTTATTGTTTTTGGTATATTTAGTAACATTATTTTTAGAATTGGCTTTCGGGTTTGCTTTAAAATCACGAATTGCAAGCTGAGTGCCAAGCAATGTTTGGTTATTTGCCGCCCAGCTGCGTTCATAGCCTTTGGTATATAATTTTTTTAACAATATTAAAGCATTATCAAAATTGTTATTATTAGTGTAATATTTAACAGTAAAATTTATGAAATTTAACGACTCGTTATTCTTAATAAAATCGAACAAAGTATCGTTTTTTAAACCAAATTTTACAATATTGTTTTCTGCATAAAATTTCCCGGCATCAATATATTTATTAATTGCACTCTGATAGCTGTTTTCCTTGATTAATTTGTTAATACCGAGCATTATTTTTTGATACTTAATAACCGATGCTATCTCTTGTTTTTTATTAAGTGCGTTTGTAGTAATAATCTGACATTCAGAATTTTCATTCGATATTTTTATTGCTTTGTTTAAAGCATTATCTGCATCAATAAAGTTTTTTTGCTCAATAAAATGCAAAGCCGTATTAAACTGTACATTATATTTTAACTGTGAGTTTTTACAGTCTTTTGAGAATATTTTACTGTTCAGTTCATCAAACCGTTGTTGAATAATACTGTCATTTTCTATTTTATAGTTTTCCTGAATTGTTTTTGCTGTTGAAGAGAATTTGCGAGCCTGAAATAAATTATTTTTAAGCACTTCTTTTTCACCTTGTCTAATTCTATAAAGCAACAGCATTCGTGCCGATTGGTGTATTAATGTATCTAACGATTTATCGGGTTTATACAAATATTTAATTTCAATTTTTTGTGCTTGTTTAAAATTGTTTAATGATTTTTCAGCTTTTTCATTTTCGTAGAATTTTTTACCTTGAGCTATTAAGTTTAAATATTGTCTGTGGTTTATTTCTGCAATTAGCTTATCATAGTTGCCGTCTTTGGCAAGATTGTTAAATACCCTGTATTCTTCGGCTTTTTTAATTATTTGATATGCACTGTCAACATCATTTTTGTCAAAGATGTTTTGTGCATCAATAATCATATTTTTATAGACACCGTTTTTCGATATATGTATCTGATTATTAAGGTCGTTTGAACATATAACCGCATAATATTCAGTGCAGATTTCTCTCGCTTTTTTCAAATTATTAAAAGCATCTTCATAATTTTCTTTATTATTTAACTCTGTGCCCTTCTCAAAATAAGCATCATAAAGTTTATTATAAACAACAAACATAGCTTCATCATTAACAATGTATTTCCTGTTATTTTCTTGAAATACTTGAGCAGAGTCAATCAATAGTTCGGCTCGGCTTAAATCACCTTTACTAATCTTATTTTCCGTTTCATCAATAATATTTTGATATTGTCCATTATAAGCATGTGCAAATTCAATTTCAATAGGCTGTGTGCAATTTAGACCTTTTATGCCGGCACAAATATCTTTACATTTATCAAGTACCTTAAAAGCACTTTTAAAATCTTTGGCGTTATTAAATAGTTTTGCATCAGCTATATAAACAGTAATAATTTTTTCGCTCAGCTTCACACAATCATAACGAGCATCGGTTTTTGGATTTAAAGTATTAAGCACCATGCTTAGGGTTGCAAGTGATTTTTCATACTCTTTATTATTAAAATCAATTAATGCTAATTGATAAAGCGAAGGCGGATAATTCTTTTTTACTTCAAGCGATTTGTTAAAATATTTTGCAGCTTCGGTTGCATTATTAACACTCAAATTATAAACTCCTTTTTTATAATATGCTTCGTGCATATTTTTTAAAACATGCTCAATATCTTTTTTAAATTTTTTATTACGTTGTTCAATATTAGAAATCTTGTGTATTAAATCAATAGGGTCATTAGCCTGTAACGAGAGTTTTGTTATAAGACGTTGTGCTTTAATGCTTTTTATTGCTTGGTGTGTTTCGTCGATTAATTTTAAGTAACCGGTTAATAAATGCAGACTATCGAGACTAATTTTAGCTAAATTTTGATTTGCAATTTTTATTCTTATGTCTGAATCATAATAAGAATCAATAGTCTGTAATCTTTGTAAAAAATTAGAATAATTCTTCGTATCAAAAACAAGACTAATATCAGAAAACTCAAGGTATGAATCTTTAATATTGTTTGTGTCAATAAATGATAGATTAACAATCTTTTTGCCTGATTTAAAAACAACATCTGAAAGAATTTTGCTTTTTATCAACTTATTGTTTTTGTCAATCCACTTAATCTCAAAATCAATCTTATTAGGGAAAAGAACATCATTAATTATAAAACTCTTGTATTGGATTTTGCCCGATAGATTTATTTTTGAAATATCGGCTTTTATTAAAATCTTATTGCTTTTCCGGTTTATTGATGAATTTAACAAAAATGAATAATTCAACTTTGTTTCTTGCAACGGACTTGGTATGCTTTGCGATAGTTGTTTAATAATTTTGTTATTATAACTATTCAAATTTGTGTTTGAATAATTAACAATACTTTGTTTTTCTAATATCTTATCAAAAATATTAACATACTGGGAAAAACTATTAATTGGAAATAATAAAAGTGTTGAATAAATAAGTATTTTTTTAAACATCAGATATATATTTTAAGAAGAAATTATTTACTAAAATAAAATAAAAGAATTTAAAGAACAAAAACTTTGCATAATTTATTCCAGTTGTCTGATAAAATATTTTTTTGTTTCATGCAAAGTCGCAAAGTTTTTTTATATTTCATACAGAGTTGCATAGGTGCAAAGCAATTAATAATTTTTTTCTCTGTGTTTCTTTGTGTCCTCTGTGGTTATATATTTCACGCAAAGTCGCTAAGATAACATTAAACTTTAAACATTAAACTTTAAACTTTCTTCTCTTGTCTATTTACTTTTATCTTTATACTTTTACAGACACAAAATATATTTGTAGATATTGAATAAAAATATTATAAAATGAAAAATATAAATAAAATAGCAACCGCAGGAAATAAAGGAAAGAAAGTACGTTCCGATTGTTTTATAACTCTTGAGATAACTTCTGAAGGAGGAGTAAATATTGATTTAATAAGCAAAGTAAAAGTGTTGTTTGGTAAATCAATTATTGAATTGTGTGAAAAAGAGCTTGATTTTTTCGACATTAAAAATGCAAATGTAAAAATTGAAGACACAGGTGCATTGCCTTTTGTGTTAAAAGCAAGAATTGAAGCAGCTGTAAAACAACTTATCGACACAGAAAAAGAGTATTTACCAAAAATGCTTGAAGAAAATAATTACGGCTCAACAAAAGACAGGTATCGTTTTTCGAGATTATATTTACCCGGGAATACTCCAAACATGATGTTGAATGCAGGTATTCACAATCCTGACGGTATTATTCTTGATTTAGAAGATTCTGTTGCTCCTGCAAAAAAAGAAGAAGCACGACTTTTAGTTCGTAATGCTTTATTACAGGTAAATTTCTATGGTGCTGAGCGAATGGTACGCATTAACCAAGGACAAAGGGGCTTAGATGATTTAAAATATATTATTCCTTATAATGTTCATCTTCTTTTAGTTCCCAAATGTGAAGATGCTAAGTATATTCAACAATTAGACATAGAAATAGAAAAAATAAAAAAACAACATAATATTAATCACTCGATTTATTATATGCCAATTATTGAAAGTGCAATGGGAGTAGAGAAAACTTTTGAGATTGCTACAGCATCGACAAATGTTGTTTCAATAGCAGTTGGTCTTGAAGATTATACAGCTGACATGGGTGTAAGAAGAACAAAACAAGGTAATGAATCGTTATATGCTCGAACGAGAGTTGTAAATGCTTGCCATGCTGCTAAAATTCAACCTATTGATTCTGTTTTTTCTGATGTTGCTGATATGGAGGGACTTAGAGAAAATGTTAAAACATCAAAATCATTAGGTTTCCAAGGTATGGGATGTATCCATCCTCGCCAGATAAATATTATTCAAGAAAGTTTTGCTCCGGAACCCGAGGAGATTGAAAAAGCTAAAAAAGTTGTTTTGGCATTTGTTGATGCTGAAAAAAAAGGACTTGGCGTTGTTTCTCTTGGTACTAAAATGATTGACCCGCCTGTAGTAAAAAGGAATCAAAAAATTATTGATTTGGCTGTAAGTTTGGGGCAACTGCCTAAAGACTGGATGAACGAATGCAATTAATATTTTATGATTGTCCGTATATTTACATAGTCTTTGCAAGAAAACGCCAAATACTTCGTTATTCTTGTTTTTGAAACAGTCATTTACGAAAGTAAATTCCTTGATTTTCATCCGCCAGCTGGCGGATCGAAAGCCTTGTCTTTGACGTTTTCTTATCAAAGATTTAAAAATATGGAGTTTCCGTGGATCACTTTAAAAAGTTGGGGGAAACAATATTTTTCCGATATTTGTAATTCACAATTATATTTGAATTATGGATATTAAGAAAAAACAACTAACAGAGATAATAAAGCTTCTTTTACCTCAAGAA
>JAUVJB010000144.1 GCA_030592465.1 Bacteroidota bacterium
GCTGGCGGACGATAAATTTAATTTCATTCAGCACCTCAAAATAAAATTTAGCCAAAAACACCTTTAATGAAATATTTAAAATCTTTAATATTATTCCTTTTTATTTCACAGCAAATAGCTGCACAAACAGGCACAGTTCGTGGGTTTGTTTACGACAAAGACAATGGCGAGCCAATTATTTTTACTAATGTTTACTTAAAAGGAACTAACCACGGTATTGCCACTGATGTAAACGGATTCTATAATATTTCAAAAGTAAAAGAAGGTAAATATCTTTTAACCGTAAGTTATGTAGGCTACGATTTGTTAAGCATACCCATAACGATTATTAAAAACGGGATAATTACTAAAAAACTGTATCTCGCAAAATCTTCAATAAGACTTGAAGAATTTACTGTTACTGCTGAGAAACAAGAAAAACAAAAAGCTATTTACGCTTCAATTACTAAAATTACACCCAAACAAATTGATAAGATTCCTTCAATGGGAACCGAACCTGATTTGGCACAATATCTGCAAGTTGTACCAGGGGTTATTTTTACCGGCGACCAAGGTGGTCAACTCTATATTCGTGGTGGCTCACCAATACAAAACAAAGTTCTGTTAGACGGAATGATAGTTTATAATCCATTCCATTCAATAGGTCTATTTTCTGTTTTTGATTCAGATATAATACGTAATGCCGATATATATACAGGTGGTTTTAGCGCCGAATATGGTGGGAGAATATCATCAATAATGAATATTACAACTCGCGATGGTAATAAATCCCGATTTAGCGGCAAACTCTCATCTAATACGTTTGGCTCAAAAATATTAGTAGAAGGTCCTTTACATAAAAGCAATAATAATGATGGAAGCAGCACTTCTTTTCTTTTATCTGCCAAAACATCGTACCTTGAACAAACTTCAAAAAGTTTATATAAATATGCCAATTCAAACGGTTTGCCATTTAATTTTGATGATATTTACAGCAAAATATCTTTAAATGCCAATAATGGCTCTAAAGTCAGTTTTTTTGGATATAATTTCGCAGATAGAGTGAACAACTATCAATTAGTATCAGACCTTAACTGGAACGAATCAGGTATTGGCTCAAATATTATTCTAATCCCTGCAACTTCGTCAGTTTTAATAAAAACTAATTTTGCTTATTCAAGATATTATATTGAACTTAACAGTCAAGACCAAACACCGCGAAACAGCCTGATAAACGGATATAATTTTGGTTTATCTTTTATTTATTATTTTGGAGACGATAAATTAGATTATGGTATTGAGACATTGGGCTTTAAAACAAATTTTGAATATACTAATTCTATTGACAGAAAAATATCTCAAAAAGAAAACACAACAGAGTTAGCAGGATATGTTAAATACAAACATAGTTTTGGAAAACTGCTTTTAGAACCAAGTTTCCGATTACAATATTATGCTTCACTCTCTGAAATATCACCTGAACCCCGCATTGGTTTAAAATATAAAATTAGTGATGATTTTAGATTAAAATTTGCAGGAGGATTTTACTCACAAAATCTTATAGCTACTAATTCTGACCGCGATGTTGTAAATCTTTTTTCCGGATTTCTTTCGGGCACAGATAACTTACAAAAAGAATTTGACGGAAATACTGTTAAGTCAAAACTTCAAAAATCGAAACATGCAGTTTTTGGTATAGAATATGACATTAACAATAGACTTAATGCAAACATTGAAGGCTATTATAAATATAATAATCAACTTACTAACCTCAATAGAAATAAAATTTTTGATGATAATTCAGATAACTATGACAAACCCGATTGTTTAAAAAAAGATTTTATTATTGAAACAGGCGATGCCTATGGCGTTGATTTTTTACTGAAATATGATTATAAACGGCTGTTCTTCTGGTTTGTTTATTCGTTAGGATATGTTGATAGACATGCAGAAATATTAGACAATAGTGGTCAAATATATGTTGAAAAATATCCCCCGCATTTCGACCGCAGACATAATATTAATTTTGTTTCATCATACACTTTTGGCAGGAATTTGAACTGGGAATTTAGTACACGTTGGAACATAGGTTCAGGCTTCCCTTTTACTCAAACTTCCGGACTTTATGAATTTATTCCATTTTCTGATATAAATACTGATTATACTTCAATTAACGGGAATATGGGAGTACTTTATTCAAAACTAAATCAAGGTCGCCTGCCTTATTATCATCGATTAGATATTGCTTTGAAACACAAATTTGAAATATCTGACAACTCAACACTTGAAACATCTTTTAGTATTACAAATGTATATAATCGAAACAATATTTTTTACTTCGACAGAATTAGACATAAACGAGTTGACCAATTACCATTTTTGCCAAGTTTCGGTTTGAGTATGACGTTTTGAGATTTATTTTCCAATCAACTAATAATCAATCCCGAAACTTCAACGATTTTCCATACATGAGACTACTCCGAAAACTGAAATTATCAATTTCTATCCGATTACCTTAAATTCGCAAGCCATGGCATGGATTTGTTGATAATCATCAAATTAATTACAATTTATTGCTATCTGTATAAGTTAATCCCGAGTACTCAGCGATTTTTTATTGATGATTTACTATTGATTATTTGTTTTTAGCATGATGATTTTTAAACATTATAAAGCTATTAACCAATGTGTTAGCGAACAATAGACAATAATCAATAGTCAATAAAAAATCCATGAGTACCCGGGACTAATTGCTTAATTCGTCAGTTGACGGATAGAAATTCGCTTGCGGATATTAGGGATTATTAAAAAAGCCAAAATAATCTTAATAAAACTAAATCAAATAAAATTTTATTTGTTACTTTGTATTTTTTAGTTCTATAAAATATCAAAAAGTGCCATCAACAAAATACATTTTCGTAACAGGAGGAGTTACCTCATCATTAGGTAAAGGAATAATATCAGCTTCATTAGCAAAATTATTGCAAGCACGCGGATATCACGTAACAATACAAAAATTCGACCCGTATCTAAATATTGATCCGGGCACATTAAATCCTTATGAACATGGTGAGTGTTACGTTACCGAAGATGGTGCCGAAACAGATTTAGACTTAGGCCATTACGAACGTTTTTTAAATATTTCTACTTCGCAGATAAATAATGTTACAACCGGTATAATATACCAATCTGTTATTAACAAAGAACGAAGAGGCGATTATCTCGGCAAAACAGTTCAGGTTATACCTCATATTACTGATGAGATAAAACGAAGAGTGAAATTATTGGGACAAAAACAAAAATTTGATGTTGTAATTACAGAAATTGGCGGTACTGTTGGTGATATTGAGTCGTTTCCTTACATTGAGGCAGTAAGACAATTAAAGTGGGAATTAGGTTCAAACAGTTTAGTTATTCACCTGACATTGGTTCCTTATCTTTCTGCTGCTAAAGAATTAAAAACTAAACCCACCCAGCACTCGGTTAAAATGTTATTGGAAAGTGGTGTTCAACCTGATATTTTAGTATTGCGTACAGAGAAAACCCTAAGTCTTGATATTAGAAAAAAAGTTGCATTATTTTGTAATGTTAATATTAACTCAGTTATTGAATCAATAGACGTATCTACCATTTATGAGGTTCCTTTGTTAATGTATAAAGAGAAATTAGATACAACTGTTTTAACAAAACTCAATTTACCCACTAATAAAGATCCTGAATTAAAACCTTGGAAACAATTTTTAAATAAACTAAAAAACCCAAAAAAAGAAGTTACTATCGGGTTAATTGGTAAATATATTGAATTGCCCGATGCCTATAAATCAATTACAGAATCATTTATTCATGCCGGAGCAGCTAATGAATGTAAAGTAAATTTAATACCAATACACTCCGAAAAAATTACAGACGATAACTATATCGAAAAATTAAAAAATTTGAAAGGCATATTAGTAGCTCCCGGATTTGGACACAGAGGTATTGAAGGGAAAATTTTAGCAGCTAAATATGCTCGTGAAAATAATATACCGTTCTTAGGAATTTGTCTTGGCATGCAATGTGCGGTTGTTGAATTTGCTCAAAATGTATTAAACTTAAAAGATGCTAATTCATCTGAAATGGATAGGAGGACAGCTAATCCTGTTATTGATATTATGGAAGAACAAAAAGAAATTTTAGAAAAAGGAGGCACGATGCGCCTTGGAGCTTATTCATGCCAAATAAAAAAAGGAACTAAAGCATTTGAAATATATAATAAAAAAGAAACTGTTGAGCGACATCGTCATAGATATGAATTTAACAATAATTATCTTGCAGACTTTGAAAAAGCAGGAATGATTGCATCAGGGTTTAACAAAGAAACAAATCTCGTTGAAATAATGGAGCTCCCAAAACATAAGTGGTTTATTGGTGTTCAATTTCATCCTGAATATAAAAGCACTGTTATCAATCCTCATCCTTTGTTTGTAAACTTTGTAAAAGCAATAATTTCTGATTAATATTAAATATGTCGCAGTGAACTCTGCAACGTGACTTTACTTAAAATATATGAAAATTTATCATCCACCAGCTGGCGGATGGCTAAATTGTTAAATTGTTAAAGTATCCTCTCAAAAAATGATGGTAATTTTATGTTTAAAACCTGTCAGAGTGCGAAGCTCCTGACAGAGTTTGGAGTTTAAATTATAAATTACCACTGCATTTTGAGAGGATACTTATTAAACTTATAAAATAAGCAGTATTGCAATAATCTTCATTATTCGAGATTTTAAAGTTTTATTGCAGATATTAGATACAATATTTTATTACTTTTGTGGTTGTAATATTGTAATTTTTACTAATAAATAAAATAATTTAAGATGGACAAAAATTCTATTATAGGAATGTTACTTGTATTTCTTGTGATAATAGGTTATAGCTACTTCACAAAACCAACCGATGAAGAAATAGAAGCAGCAAGAAGAAAGCAAGATTCTATTGCACAAGTTGAAAAGCAAAATGCTATTAAAGAAGTAAAATTAAAAAACGAAGCAAAAAATGCCGTTCCGGTTATTGAACCTCAAGAAATACCTGATAGTATAAAAAATAAAAACCAATCAAATCAATATGGAATTTTTGCAAAAGTTGCACAAGGCGAAAACCGGTTCGTAACTCTCGAAAACAACTTAATTAAAGTAAAATTATCTTCAAAAGGCGGTAGAGTTTATTCAGTACAACTAAAAAATTATGAAACCTATGATTCTTTGCCTGTAACCCTTTTTGACGGAGACTCTACTGTTTTCGGCTTAAATTTCTTTGCACAGAATAGAACAATTGCAACAAACGAATTATTTTTCACAGTCGACACAACTAAAAATCAGGTAGTAACAGATTCAAGCAAATCAATATCGTTAAAACTTCAATTGGCTGATAATCAATACATTGAATATTTATACACACTTGAAGCTAACTCATACATGCTAAAATTTGATATTAATTTTGTTGGCATGAACAATATAATATCTAACAATTTAAATTATTTAACATTAAACTGGGAAGCAAACATTATTCGACAAGAAAAAGGTAAAAAATGGGAAAGTGACAATACAACAGTATTTTATAAATATTATAAAGACAATGTTGATGAGTTAAGTATTAGATCAGACGAAGACAAAGAGGAATTAAAAACAAAAATTAAATGGATAGCCTTTAAACAACAATTCTTCTCTTCTTTTTTAGTTGCTGATAATTCTTTTATTAACGGTTTTGTAAAAGTTGAAAAAATTCAGGATTCTGATAAATATTTAAAAAAATGTTATGCTGAGCTTAGTTTACCATACGGGAACAAAACATCGGAAAACTTCCCAATGAAATTTTATTTTGGTCCTAATAAATATAATATATTAAATAAATACAAATTAAAACTTGAAGATGTTATTCCTTTGGGTTGGGGTGTTTTTAGTTGGGTTAATAAATATGCAGTTATTCCTCTTTTTAATTTTTTGGGTTCATTTATTTCTAATTACGGAATTGTAATATTATTAATGACAATTATAATAAAATCAGTATTATTCCCTTTCACACGTAAGTCGTACATTTCATCTGCAAAAATGAGAGTATTAAAACCTCAAATTGATGAATTAGGTAAAAAATTCCCTAAAAAGGAAGATGCAATGAAAAAGCAACAGGCAACAATGGCTTTGTATAAAAAAGTAGGAGTAAACCCAATGGGTGGTTGCTTGCCAATGGTATTTCAAATGCCAATATTATTTGCTATGTTCAGATTCTTCCCTTCTTCAATTGAATTACGACATCAGGGTTTCTTGTGGGCTACAGATTTGTCAACTTACGATTCTGTTCTTAGCCTTCCATTTACAATACCTTTTTATGGCGACCATGTTAGTCTGTTTTGTTTATTAATGACTATTGTAAATCTTGTTTATGTTAAAATAAACAATGAGCAAACAAACATGTCGAGCCAACAAATGCCGGGTATGAAAGTAATGATGTATCTTATGCCGTTAATGATGTTATTTTGGTTTAACGATTATGCTTCAGGCTTAAGTTATTATTATTTCCTTTCTCTTTTAATTACCATTTTACAAACAGTTTTTATTAAAAGCACTATTAACGAAAAAGCTCTTTTAGAAAAATTAAATTCTAATGTAAAAAAATCTGTGAAAAAATCAAAATTTCAACAAAGACTTGAGCAAGCTGCTAAACAAAAAGATTCTTATAGAAAACGCAGATAATATCAATGAATAATCCTCATAAAAAAACCTCAGCCGTCAGTTGACGAATGAGGTTTTTTGTAAATTCTTTGTACGGCGTAGGCACTGCCTACGCCGAACGGGGATAAAAAGTCATGAAATATGGCATGCTTTATTGTTTGTCATCCGCCGGACGGCGGATTGCTGATAATTAGCAATATACCAAGTCCGAAACTTCAGTTATTTTATACTTTGAATTTTTTAGTCTTTTTACTTTAGCCTTTAGCCTTTATTATTTCCCCTCCACAATCTTAATATCCTCTTCACTCAATCCGTAAAGTTCATAAACCAATTTATCAACTCTGTTCTCCGAATGGTCTATGGCTCTTTGTAGTTGCTCTCGCCGGGTTTCAATGTTTGTTTTTTGTAGTTCTTTGTTGAGATTTAAAAGGTTATCAACTAATTGGACTATTGTATCGTGGGTTTGCTTTTCTTTTGGATTTGAAAAATTAATTTTTGGAATAGGCAATTGTTTATAATGAAAAATTCTGGCTTTTATAAAAGCACCACTTGAGTTATCAAAGCAAAGTTGTTGCATATAAAATTGAGATAAATTACAATTTATAATTCCAAGAACATATTTTAAATTAAATGATTGTGATCCTTTGAGAAATACACTGTATAAAGAACTCATTAAATAATACTTTTCTTTATCATAAGTTGCAGTAATTCTTTTCCCAGTTTCTCTATTTAAAATTTTATTAGGAACTTCAAATATAAAAGGATCTCTTGAACAAGCTAAATGTTTGCCATAGTCCACATATCTTTCTGAATATTTTATAATATATCGTCCTATTTCTTTGCCTCCTAAATTTTTTTTATAATTAC
>JAUVJB010000115.1 GCA_030592465.1 Bacteroidota bacterium
ACATTTAGAAAAAATATATAATAAATTTGCAATTTATCTGTCTAAAAATTTTTTAAGTAAGTATGCCTGAGCGACAAAACGTAGAATATAAACAAAGTTGGCATGACGATTACCTCAAATGGGTATGTGGGTTTGCTAATGCACAAGGTGGCAATATTTTTATCGGCAAAGATGATGATGGTAAAATAGTTGGGATTGCTGATTATAGAAAATTAATGGATGAAATACCCAATAAAATCAGAAACTTAATGGGTATTACAATTGATGTAAACTTGCACGAAAAAAACAGTAAATACTATATTGAAATTGTTATACCTCCATATTCCGTTCCGATTTCTTTAAGAGGAAGGTATTATTTTCGTAGTGGCAGTACAAAGCAAGAATTAACAGGAGCATCATTAAATGAATTTTTGTTAAAAAAATTAGGAAAAACATGGGACGATGTTATTGAACCTCGTGCAACATTGGATGATATTGACGAAAGAAGTATTAAAATTTATTTAAACATAGCTAAAAAAACTAATCGTCTTCCTGTAATCGAGGGTGTTGATTTACCGGAACTTATTGAAAAACTGAGACTCTCTGAAAACGGAAAACTAAAAAGGGCAGCAATAATTCTATTTGGGAAAGATCCCGGGAAATTTTATCCCAACACATTTGTTAAAATTGGACGTTTTGGACAGGATGATACAGATATTAAATTTCAAGAGGTTGAAGAAGGTAATTTAGTTAATCTGCTCCCGGAAGTATTAGCTCAGTTGAACCGAAAATTTCTTATTTCTCCTATTGACTTTGAAGGTATGCATCGCATAGAAAAAGGAGAATATCCTTTAGCAGCAATACGAGAAATGCTGCTAAATGCCTTAGTACATAGAAATTATATGGGTGCTCCTATTCAAATTCGTGTGTATGATGATAAAATTAGTATTTGGAATGAAGGTATGTTGCCCAATGGGTTGACATTAGATGCCTTAAAACATTCTCATTCATCGAGACCAAGAAATCCAATTATTGCAGATGTTTGTTTCAAAGGTAGTTATATTGATGCATGGGGACGAGGTACAATAAAAATTTTGGATACTTGTAAACTTGCAGAGTTGCCTGAACCGGAAATGACGGAGCGGGATGGTGGATTCTTGTTGACTATTTTCAAGGATACGCTGAATAAGGACTATCTTGTAAAATTAGGACTAAATGACAGACAAGTGAAAGCGGTACTTTTTGTAAAAGAAAAAGGGAAAATAACTAATACTGAATATCAATCTTTAAACAATATTTCAAAAGCAACGGCAACACGTGATATCTCAGAATTAGAAGAAAAAAAATTGATAAAAAATACAGGAACAAAAGGTTCAAGTGCTATTTATGTTTTGTATAGAGTTGGCTCATAGTTGGCTCATTTGGCTCATAGTTGGCTCAAAGTTGGATCAATGGGCTCATAATGGGCTCAATATAAAATATTACGTACAAACCGGAAAAACGATTAACCTGTTTTCAATGATAGGCTGAATAAGGACTATCTTGTAAAATTAGGATTAAATGACAGACAAGTAAAAGCAATTCAGTATTTAAAAGAAAATGGCACAATTACAAACAAAGAGTATCAATCCTTATTCGATAGCACGGACAGAACAGCTTTACGCGATTTAGACAATTTGATTTCAAAAGGATTAGTTCATAAAAAAGGGAAGAAAAAAGGTACTTGTTATTTACTTCATACTGTCGGATAAATGTCGGATATATGGAGTTGTTTAATGTTTCAAAAGCAACGGCGACACGTGATGTCTCAGAATTAAAAAAAAATTGATAAAGAATAAAGTAAAAAAAAGAGAAAAACATATAGAAAAAAATAATTTTGAAATACTTTTTACTTTTTACTTTAGCCTTTAAAAAGAATCAGGATGGCAAATTTGATTACCTACTTAAATTAAAAAAGAACCAATAATGAAATATTATATAATAGCAGGTGAGGCGTCAGGAGATTTGCATGGTTCAAATTTAATTAAATCATTAAAATCAAAAGACAAAAATGCTGATATACGTTTTTGGGGCGGCGATTTAATGAAGACTCAAGGTGGAACTCTTATTAAGCATTATCACGACCTTGCTTTTATGGGATTTCTTACCGTTTTACTTCATTTAAAGACAATACTTAATAATATAAAATTTTGCAAAAACGACATCCGAAAATTTAATCCCGATGTAATTATTTTAATTGATTATCCGGGATTTAACTTACGAATAGCTGAATTTGCACATAATGCAGGGTTTAAAGTATATTATTATATATCGCCAAAAATATGGGCATGGAAACAATCCCGCATAAAAAAGATTAAAAAATTCGTTGATAAGATGTATGTAATATTTCCTTTTGAAAAGGAATTTTATGAAAGATTTAATTATGAAGTTGATTTTCAGGGAAATCCGTTGATTGATGCTTTAGAAAACAGAGAAGGGAAAAATGAAACATTTTCTGAATTTATTAATAGAAATAATCTTGAAAATAAGCCGATAATCTCACTTCTGGCAGGCAGCAGAAAGCAAGAAATAAAAATGATATTACCTGAGATGTTAAAAGTGGTTGATTATTATAAAGATTATCAGTTTGTGATAGCTGCGGCACCGGCAATCGACAAAGAATTTTATCAACAGTTTATTAATGATAAAAAGATAAGAATAATTTTTGGACAGACTTATCAGATTGTGCAACAGTCGGTTGCTGCTCTTGTTGCTTCAGGCACAGCTACTCTCGAAACAGCAATGCTTTCTACCCCTCAAGTAGTTTGTTATAAATTTAAAGGAGGGAAATATGCTTTCCTTTTGGGTATGAGTTTATTAAAAGTGAAATATGTATCACTCGTAAATTTGATTATGAATAAAGAAGTAATAAAAGAATTACTTCAGCATAATCTTAATATAAATAATTTAAAAACTGAACTTAATAAAATTTTATTTGATAAAACATATCGACAAAAAATGCTTGATAATTATAAATTATTAAAAATAAAAATGGGTAAAAGTGGGGCTTCTGATAGAGTTGCCGGATTGATTTTCAGCTCATTACAAGAGTAATTTTATAATATTGTATTTTATAGTCATTAATTGTCATTGATTGTCGATAAACAATTAAATGACGGGGTAGCCAAATGACATAAATTTTGCTCACGGTGAAATATTGCTAAAGCAATTTCACGGGATAAATTTGCAAAATTGTTTCGCCATAATGAAATATGCTTCGCATTTTATTTGGTAAACATTTCACAGGGTAAACAGGCAATGTCATTTAGTTAAAGCGTAACACATTTAATATCAGATTAGCACCACAATTTATTGTGGTGTTCAATGGTTATTCTTTACTGTAAAAAGTCCGCTTAAGCGGACTTTCAGAAGATGTGCCTGTCGATTTTTACACCATTCTAAAGAATGGTGCTAATCTGATATGCTTTAAATCAATGCTTTATAGCTTAACTAAACGGCATTGGGTAAACAGGGCAAAATTACATTACACAAAATATAATCGCACAAAGTATAAAGTCAACAATGAATAAAACAATTTATATATTTTTTTCTTTTCTATTTTTGTTTAGCATTAAATCAAAAGCACAAGATATTTTTGTCAGCATTTTTAATGATTTTAAGATTAAGACGGTTGTTGTTCGCCCTATTCACGGAAAATATGAATTTGTTGCCAATAATAACTGTGTGCTAAAAATTAAAAAAAATAATAATATAATATATTTTACTGCCTTAGGAGATTCGCTAAGCGCCTGGGATTTAGATAATCATCTTGGAGTTTTTAAAAAAATTGAAATTATTGAACAATCAAAAAATAACTCTTTTCGAATTCAGCCTGCATTCCCTGCACTTAATGAGAGAGAGTATCAAGGAGGCTTGTTTTTATCTGCGAGAGAAAATCATTTAATAATTATTAATAAAATTAATTTAGATAAATATGTAGCAGGAGTTGTGGAATCAGAGTGTGGACCAAATGCACCATTTGAATATTATAAATCGCAAGCAATTATTTGTAGAACTTATGCTTTAGGCCATCTCGACAGACATGTTAAAGAGGGATTTCAATTATGCGATTGTGTACATTGTCAGGTTTATAAAAATCGTTGTTGCAAGAATGATTCAATTCTCCTCGCTGTTAAACAAACGCAAAATTTAGTAATTGTCGATTCAAGTCTAAA
This sequence comes from Bacteroidota bacterium, assembly GCA_030592465.1. Classification (GTDB taxonomy): domain Bacteria; phylum Bacteroidota; class Bacteroidia; order Bacteroidales; family B39-G9; genus B39-G9. The sequence continues at coordinate 4,194 of JAUVJB010000115.1, forward strand.
TCTTATTGCTGCTACTTTTCATTCAAATTGTGGTGGACAGACAATGAACTCGGAGGATGTCTGGAGCTCAGAGAAATCGTATTTAAAGTCTGTTGCAGATACTTTTTGTCGTAATCAGGTACATTCAAACTGGACTGATACAATATCTATTAAAGATTGGATAACTTATTTGGATACAACAGGTTTTGAGATTACTCAAAATACTTTTAACAAGGATAGCTTAACTTTTATTCAGGAACACAGAAAGAAATATTACAGAATTAACGGCGACTCAATTCTTTTAACAAAAATTAGAAGTGATTTTAAGTTAAAGTCAACTTTCTTTTCAGTTTATACTAAAGATAATTATTTATTATTGAGAGGTAGAGGATATGGACATGGAGTAGGATTATGCCAAGAAGGAGCCATGCAGATGGCACGATATGGTTATTCTTATTCTAATATTATCCGTTTTTATTATAGAAACGTATCAATAATAAATTATAGAAACAAGAAATTGATTGATATACCGTAGTTTTTTTACTGAGGTATAAACTCTTTTGCTATAATTCCTCCTGCTATTAGTTTAATAGGTTTGTTACTTACGTTTCCTATTTCATCAACACTTGCAGTTACATATACATTATAAACATGTGATGCAATTTTCCAATCATCAGTGTCAATTATTACACCAATACTTTCTGCAATAACTTGATATTTCATTATAATGTGTTTTAAATCAATTAACTTCACAAAGAAGTGTAATAAAATAATAAATTCAAAGTAAATTTTAAAAAATTTATAACCCAGTTATTAACAGAGGTAAATTGTTAAATAGTTGAGACCTTCCAGAGTCTGAAAGACCTGGAAAAGTCGGATTAATTGTTAGATTGTTAAATTGTTGCGCTTTAGCGATATCCCGACCCCTCGGGATTAAATTGTTGAATTGCTATTTCGTAATAATAATAAGATTTAGAAAAATATTTATTGATGTAAAACATTTTCAATCCCCCTGCCCATTTTTTTAAGGGGGAATATTCCCTCTTGGTGAAGAGGGTTAGGGATATTGTAACTCTTAAAGAATTGCTGTTTGATAATCTTTATTTTTTATCTTTATCTTTTGTCTTGTTATATTGTGAAATCTCAAATCTCAAATCTCAAATCAAAAATCTAAATTGTTATTCTTTTTCCTTTTATCTTATTATATTGTGAAATAAAAAACATAAAAAAATGCCATATAATAGTTTACAGCAGTTTATAAGTAAATTAGATAAAGAAAATGAGCTTATCAGGATAAAAACTTATGTTAATCCCGAGCTCGAAATTACAGAAATAACCGATAGAATATCAAAACAAAAGGGTGGCGGTAAGGCACTACTGTTTGAAAATACAGGTACTGATTTTTCGGTGTTAATCAATTCGTTAGGCTCAAATAAACGTATTTGTATGGCATTAGGAGTTAGCGATTTAGATGACATTGGCAAAGAATTTGAAAATTTATTAAAGAGATTTAAGCCGAAAACTGATATTTTAGAAAAACTGAAATTATTATCAGGGTTGAAAGAAATATCATCGTGGATGCCAAGACTTGTCAGTAAAAAAGGAGCGTGCCAGCAAGTAATTAATATGCAGCCGGATTTGTCGAAATTACCAATTTTGAAGTGCTGGCCTCACGATGGCGGCAGGTTTTTAACATTGCCTATTGTACACACAAAAGACCCTATTACAGGTATAAGAAATGTAGGTATGTACAGAGTACAGATATTTGAAAAAGATTTATGTGCCATGCACTGGCATAGACATAAAACAGGTGCAAGGCATTTCGAAAAGTATAAACAAACCGGTAAAAAGATGCCTGTTGCTGTTGCTTTGGGTGGAGACCCTGTTTATACATATTCGGCTACTGCACCTTTGCCCGAAAATTTTGATGAATATATGCTGGCAGGATTCTTAAGAAAAAAACGAGTTGATCTTGTTAAATGTATTAGCCAAGATATTGAAGTGCCTGCTGATGCAGATATTGTTATTGAAGGTTATATTAATACTGATGAGAATTTTATTTTAGAAGGTCCTTTTGGCGATCATACAGGTTTTTATTCCTTAGCCGATTATTATCCGAAATTTCATATTACTTGCATCACTCATCGTAAAGAGGCTGTTTATCCTGCAACAATAGTAGGTATTCCACCACAAGAAGATGCGTGGATTGCTAAAGCTACCGAGCGAATTTTTTTATCGCCAATTAAAATGGCACTTTTGCCTGAAATTGTTGATATTGATTTACCACAAACGGGTGTAGCTCACAATTTGACAATAGTAAAAATTAATAAATCGTTTCCCGGACAAGCGTTTAAAGTAGCAAATGCACTTTGGGGAGCCGGTCAAATGATGTTTAATAAAGTTATGATTATTGTTGACCAAGATGTTGATATTCATAATTATAAGGGATTAGCTCAACAAATATCAAAAATTATTAATCCACAGACAGACTTTCTTTTTAGTCGTGGACCTCTTGATATTTTAGACCATTCATCGTCAAAAATGTCTTATGGCTCAAAGCTTTGTATTGATGCAACAAAAAAATATGAAGAGGAAATTATTAGCAATGTGAATATACCGGCATCTAAAATTTCTTCAATAAAAAATAAGGAACAGATTGAGAAAGATTTTAATGAGATTTATAAAATTAACGATAAGTTATTGTTACAAAACATATCAATAGTTTTTATATCTGTAAAAAAAGATGGAAATTTTGATGTGAAAAAATTATCGAAACAACTTTTTGAATATGATACACTAAAAGATGTGAAAATAATTTTGTTTGTTGATTATTTGGTTGATTTGCAAGATGTTTCTGTTGTTTCATGGATAGGTTTAAATAATATTGACCCAAAGAGAGATAGTGTTTTTATTGAGCCAAAGCAAGCTGATGATCTATCGCATGTGGTTTTTGACGGCACACGTAAAACCAAGGCAAAAGATAATTTTCAGAGAGATTGGCCAAATATTATTGTTTCGTCAGATGAAACTATAAAGAAGATTGATGAGATATGGAACAGTCTTAATATTGGAGATTTTATTGAGTCGCCGTCGTTAAAGTTTAAAAATATGGTTATTAATGATGATGCTGTGGTTAAATAGGTGCTTTATTGGAACATAGCTGGCAATCGTTTGTAACGAGTGCTTACCCTAATGTTTCAAGCACCTCACTTGTGCCTTTTATTTATAACTGTTTCCGATTTAAAATCACAATATTTTAATTTTATGATTTTAAAAATTATTATCTTTTTTTTATATATTCCCACAAATGGCGCAAGCGTCCCGCTTGTGCCTTTACAACTCATACTAACTACATTACTAAACCTTTCTCTTCATTGTAATAAATATAATTCAATTTTTGTTCGAGAATAATTCTATTATAAAAAACAATTTACCTGCCTGTGCGTGTCCGCACGCAGACAGGCTGATTATGTTATTGCCAACGGAAGCACAAGCGAAATGCTTGCACTATTTTGGAAAATTTGAGAAATATACAAGTTTTATTATGGCACGAAAGCAGCAAAACTATCGAGATATATACACATGTAATAAATGAAACTAATAAAAAAATAAAGAATCCGTTGGATATTATTTAAAAAAATAATAATTTTAACAAAAATAGACGCAAGGAAAACTAAAACGGATATATCAACCATAAAATAGTTTGAGGTGTGGATATACAAATGTTATGTGTAACTTTCGCACTATAAATACTAAAACCCTAAGTATCATGAGAAAACTATTTTTTTTCACAATTCTAATAATTGCTCTTTCTAATATTCAATCTCAAACTCTTATTGGTACAAGCAATCACCCAAATGCAACTGCAAACCATAATCAACGAAAGATTGTTCGTGATTCGCAGCAAAATATTTATGTAGTCTATACTGATAGCTTGGATGACAAATTGGTCATAATGGGTTTAGTCATGACAAAATCGGGTGAATCATGGTCCGACCCTCAAATTATTGCACATGGAACAAATCCTACACTAGCAATTAATGTTATAGATAAGATCTCTCTGATTTATCAATCAAATGATTCGGTCTCAAAGATACAACTGAAACAGTCAGAGGATTTCTCAAATTGGTCAGATTCCATTGTACTGAGTAATACAAATTACTCTTGTATTCATCCTGTTGCAGATTGTGATTCCTCTGGAAATATTGATATTTTTTGGATTGAGAAGAATGCTGACACAACAAATTCTCTGATTTATGGACTATTTAAGCAAGATGATCAACTGTATACTAAAATAATAGCTACAAAGGAACATATCACTGATATTTCAGTTGCCAATAGCTTGCTCAATATTAACTCAGTCCTCTACTTTGCTTATCAATTTCAGCAAGATTCAATTATTTTTTTCAGATCAAGAGATAAAATGGTCAGTATTGATACTCTGTATAAGACAACTGGTTATCAACCTTGTTTGACCTATAATTCTTATTCTGAAGGATCGACAAATGGAAGTGGATTTGCACGTCTGATGTATATTGATATTGACTCCAATCTATTATTACAGGAGCAATACGATGGTACGGATTGTTGTTATGGAGATCAAGTTTTGCATGAAGGAAACGTTGAATACCTATGTATAGATGATATAATGCCCCCTATAGGTCATAGTTACCTTTTCATCAAGAATGAATCTTTGTTTCATGCATTCTATATTGGTGAGGGTTTTGGAACTGTAATGCTAGATACAATATCTACTAAACCAATTTTCCCGTCAATTGCCTATAAACAATTTAATATCGAGTATGTTGATTTCATATGGATGGAAAACTCTGGCTCAAAATATTCAATTCATTACAAAAGGGATAAAAAGTATCAATACGTATACAATGAAGTAGTTGATGAAATATCCCAAAAAGGATTTACAATTAAAAGTTATCCAAATCCATTTACAGACTTAATAAATATTCAAGTAGTTGTAGAAAATATTGACAAACTTCCATTAATTAGTATTTATGATATTGAATCTAGGCTGATACAAACACTTGAACCAGTGAATAAGGTTAAGAACAGCTATTCTTTCATCTGGAAATTGAATCAATCTGTGAATATTCCGAATGGAATATATATAATTCGGTGTACAGTCGACAAATACCTAGCAGTGCAAAAGGTAGTTAAATTC
>JAUVJB010000102.1 GCA_030592465.1 Bacteroidota bacterium
ATCGAAGTAATATAATACTTTATGCGGTTATATTTTGCGTATTGTAATTTGCCTGCCCAGTGAAATCCTGATTTGTCAGGTTATTTCATCAGGGTCATTAGTTTCACGTCATTTATTGTCATTTAGCTTCGCTGTCATTTGGCTTCACAGTCATTCATAACTATTTAATGACATAATGACTATCAATGACTACTAATGTCCGCCAGCTGGCGGATAAAATTATAACCACATAAAGTATAAATATCACTTTAGTCGTTCCTCATGCTTGTTGACTAAAAAAATTAAGCGTTTAAGCTTTCAAATTCTTTCATTGTATCTACTAATACCTGCACATCTTCTAATGTAACAGCATTATAACATGATGCTCTAAATCCACCAACTGAGCGGTGTCCTTTAATTCCAACAATATTTTTTTGTGCAGCAAAACTAACAAATTCAGCTTCTTTATCTTTATACTCATCCTTCATTACAAAACAGATATTCATTCTTGAGCGGTCTTCTTTTGCAACAGTGCCTCTAAACATTTTGCTGTTATCAATTGCTCCATAAAGAAAATCGGCTTTTTGCTGAGCTCTTTTATCCATTTCCTCAACACCTCCAAGAGATTTAACCCATTTTAGTGTTTCATTTACAGCAAAAATATTAATACATGGTGGTGTATTAAACATTGAACCTTTATCAACTTGTGTTTGATATTTTAACATTGTAGGAATAGGTCTGTCAACTACTTTGTTAAGCAATTCATCTTTAATAATTACAAAGGTAACACCGGCAGGTCCTAAATTTTTTTGACAACCGCCATAAATCATATCGTATTTTGCAACATCAACAGGTCTGCTCATAATATCTGAAGACATATCGGCAATAAATGAAACAGGTGAAGAATAATCTTCTCTTATTTCTGTTCCTTTAATTGTATTATTAGTTGTGATATGAAAATAATCAGCATCAGCAGGAATTGTATATCCTTTAGGGATGTACGTAAAACCTTTATCTTCTGATGAAGCAATAACTTCAACTTTTTCTTTTCCCCATATTTGAGCTTCTTTAATAGCTTTTGTTGACCATGTACCGGTATCAAGATAAACACCTTTTTTACTTAAAAAATTATATGGTATCATTGCAAACTGAGTGCTTGCTCCACCACCAAGAAATAAAATAGAATATCCTTCTGGAATATGAAGCAATTCTTTAAATAATTCGACGGCTTCGTCAATAACAGCTTGGAAATCTTTACTTCTGTGTGAAACTTCCATTATTGATTGACCAATACCATTAAAATCTAAAACAGCCTTTGAAGTGTTTTCCAAAGTTGAATCAGATAATTTACATGGACCTGCATTAAAAATATGTTTTCACATAACTATCTGCATTTTAATAATTTATAAATTATTATTCTTCAAAATAATTTTTTATAAAGTTATGAAATAATTAATGAAATAATAAATGATATTCAACATGTTTTGCAACAAATATTTTTATTTATTTTATTGTCATATAAAAATATACAAAAAAAATACAGACGTACTTGAACAACAAAGACGCACAGCAGTGCGTCTCTACAACTACTCCCATTCTATTGTTGCCGGTGGTTTTGAACTAATATCAAAAACTACTCTATTAACACCTTTCACATTATTAATAATTTTATTAGATATATTGCTCAAAAACTCATACGGAAGATGAGACCAATCTGCAGTCATTCCATCGGTTGACGAAACTGCGCGTAAAGCAACAACATTTTCATAGGTTCGTTCATCACCCATCACTCCTACCGACTGTACCGGCAAAAGAATTGCACCTGCTTGCCATACTTTATCATAAAGCTTATTTTCTTTAAGACATGAAATAAAAATATCATCAACTTCTTGAAGAACAGAAATTTTTTCTTGCGTTATTTTACCAATAATTCTTATTGATAATCCCGGTCCGGGAAAAGGATGACGTTTAAGAAAATCATCGCTGATATTTAATGTTTTACCAACTCTTCGCACTTCATCTTTAAATAATAATTTAAGAGGCTCAATAACTTGAAGCTTCATTACATCGGGCAAACCACCAACATTATGATGCGATTTTATGGTTGCTGAAGGTCCTTTTACCGATATTGACTCAATCACGTCAGGGTAAATTGTCCCTTGTGCAAGCCATTTTACATTTTGTATTTTATTTGCTTCTTTATCGAAAACCTCAATAAAATTACGACCAATAATTTTTCTTTTGGTTTCAGGCTCAGATACATTTTTTAAATCAGACAGGAATTTATTTTTGGCATCAACTCCGATTACATTAAACCCCATTTTTTTATATGAAGCCATAACCTGTGAATATTCGTTTTTTCTTAATAAGCCATTATCGACAAAAATACAAGTTAAATTTTTACCAATAGCCTTATTTAATAATGTCGCAACAACTGTTGAATCAACACCACCGGAAAGACCCAAAACAACTTTATCATTACCAATTTTATTTTTTAATTCAGAAACTGTTGAAGTAACAAATGAAGCGGGTGTCCAATCTTGTTTAGCTTGACAAATATCTACAACAAAATTTTTAATAATTTTTTTTCCTTCTTGTGTATGATAAACTTCAGGATGAAATTGAATTCCATAAGTTTCTTCATCATTAATCTTGAAAGCACCAAACTTAACATCATCAGTACCTGCAATAACTTTGTAATTATCAGGCAATTTGGTTATTGTGTCGGCATGCGACATCCATACTTGTGTATTTGCGGATACATCCTTAAATAATTCATTTGTATTATCAATAAATTTCAGATTAGCCCTTCCATACTCACGATGGTCTGACGGTGAAACCTTGCCTCCGTAAAAATGAGCAAGATATTGAGCACCATAACAAACGCCTAATGCAGGTTTTATACCTTTAATATTTAATAAATCGGGTATTAACGCATTTTTATCACGCACTGAAAACGGACTTCCCGATAAAATAACGCCTTTAATACTATCATCAATTTTAGGAATTTTATTATAAGGAAATATCTCACAATAAACATTAAGTTCACGAACACGACGTGCAATCAATTGCGTATATTGAGAACCGAAATCTAAAATTAGTATTTTTTCTTGCATCTGTTTTTATGTTAAATTATCTTGCAAAGATATAAAAAAAGTCCTCAACGATATTGAGGACTTTTAAATTATACTGCAAATTGTTTAAATTTTTACTCCACCAACTGGCAGATAATTGTTACATTGATAAATTGTTAAAACTTGTCCAACTGCCGGCGGATTGTTATAGAGCACAGTTTCAATTAATGAGTCCGCTCCGAAAAGCCGATAAGCGGTTATTTTTATAAAAAGTCTAAAAGCTAAAAATCTGTACGTCAGCCTATTACAAAAACCGATAGTCGGCTAATCCGCCAGCTGGCGGATAAATTAGCTCAAATTATTACGTATCAAAGTATAAATATTATTTAAACTTTTTCAAAATATCTTTCACAGCATCTTTATGAATAGTAAATCCCATCATTTTGAGTTTTACAAAGTCTTCATGAAAGAAATAATATCCGAATTCAGGAGCTTTTTCATCATTATTTCTTGAGCCTGAGCTTGAATCTTTAATTAGATACCAATCTTTACCATCTTTTTGGAAATAACCGATAAGATGCATTCCATGGTCATCAGTAGTACTTTTATTTGAGAAACGGAACTGACGAGCATCATCATCAATATATTCAGATGGAATATCAAAAGTAGGAACTAAAGCACAATTAGTGCTTCTAACAAATCCTGCCTCAGAGACATCACCACCAATACTCATTGTATATCCTTTTCGGATTGTTGCTTTTACAACCTTCATAAAATCATCTAAAGGTATATTGTAATAATCTTTACTGTGCCACCAGTTGTCAACCACCTTATATTCAACTTGTTTCCAAAATGGTTCTTGTTCGTAAGATAAAATTTCTACATAATCGTCAGGATTAATTTTTAGATAATCTTTCAAATAAGTTTTTGGAGTATATGTTTTACCATCAACTTTAAACTCAGTTGGAGGAACACCAATATAATGGTTCATAATATCTTTAATGGTTGATAGAACTATTTCTTCGTTCCATTCATTATTTTCCTTTACTGATTTAAGATAATTATTCATTTCTTTATACATATCAGCATGAGAATGGAATTTACGACCGAATAAGAAACCTGTATATTCACTTTCGGGAACTGCACCATACATCTTATACATTCGTGCTACAGCATTTCCCTCTGAGCCTTCAGAAAATTCAGAATTTCCTCTTTCAGTAACAAATCGACGTGCTTTTTCAACATATTCCCAGTAAACAGTATAAATTTCAGAAATCTTAACTTTTTTCTTTGTAATACGATAAATTTCTGATTCATAAAATGATGTTGTTGAAAAACTCCAGCATGTACCTGCATTACCTTGTGAGATTGAAGGATTTGCCCATTGTTTTGTATATAAACTAACTTTATTAGGTAAATCTAAGCCTGATTGATCCATTTGGAAACGTTTATGTTTCTTCTTTTTGGTCAATTTCTTTTTTACAGCTCTTACATCTTTTAGAATAGAATTTTGGTAATAACCCTGTTCATATTCTTTAAATTTACTTTTGTCTTTTTTTTGTTGAGCAAAGATAAAATTGCTAACAAAAAGTAGTGATAGACTTATGATAACTACTCTTTTCATAATTAGATATTTAATTTTAGATTAATAATTTTTCAGGCAATAAAATTACAAAATTTTATTAATTATACAAACATAGGTGAATTTAGTTTAGAAGTTGAAAAGTTAAAAGTTTGAGTCTGCTCTGAAAAGCCGATAAGCGATTAATTTTATAAGAATACTAAAACTAAAACCTGTACGTCAGTCCGCCAGCTGGCGGACCGCTAATCGGCTATAAATTGATAATGTTTGTTTTCGGAGTAGTCTCATGTTTGTAATGTTTCTACTTTCTACTTTATAAACTTTACGAACTTTTAATCCAACACTTCCATGTACTTCGTACTCTGGAAGGTTTCAACTTTACAAACTTTCTACTTTATACTAATAATCATACCATCTTCAGCTGCTAAGGTGTTTGGGAAAACAGATTTTGCTTCTTGCAAAACCGGTTCAATATCTTTGTAACGAGCTGAAAAATGTCCAATAATCAACTTCTTTACATCAGCCTTTTTAGCTATGGTAGCAGCATCAATTGTTGTAGAATGAAATGTTTGTTTTGCTCTTTCCTTCATATCATTCATAAATGTTGCCTCGTGGTAAAGTAAATCAACTTTTTTAATTATTGGAATAATATCTTCACAATAAGATGTATCAGAGCAGTATGCATACGAACGGGGTTTTGAAGGAGATAATGTTAATTCTTCATTTTTATATAATTTCCCTGTGCTTGCAATAAAATCATGACCTTGTTTTATTTTTATTATTTCTTTTATTGGAATATTCAATTCTTCAATTTTTTCTTTAATAATATTTTTTGGTTTTTGTTTCTCTTCGAATAAAAACCCGGATGTTGGAATTTTATGTTTTAATGGAAAAGATTTGACAGTTAACTTATCATCTTCATAAATAATTTCCGTATGATTAAAGTTTAATGGATGGTATATTATTTTAAAAATTAAATTGTTTTCAAAATAATTTAACTGACAGTTTAAGATATTTTCTAATTCAGCAGGACAATAAATATTTAAGTCATTTTCTCTGCCAAGAAGATTAAATGTTGAAATTAATCCTAATAAGCCTAAAAAATGGTCGCCATGAAGATGACTAATAAATACATTATTTATTTTTCCAAATCCAATTTTATATTTACGAAGTTGTATTTGCGTTCCTTCACCACAATCTATTAAAAAAAACCGCTCAAGTATATTTATAACTTGAGCGGTAGTAAATCTTTCAGATGTGGGAAGAGCAGAGCTGCTTCCTAATATTGTTAATGTAAAAGACATTGTAAGATACTAATGTATCAACCTTTTTGTTCTTTTATAATAATATCTTCACCTTTTTTCACATCAGTAGAAATGTTAAGAACTGTATCTAATTGTGAAATAGTAATTAATCTTTCAACAGCAGTTTGTAAACCGGAAAGAACAAAAACACCATTCGCATTTTTACATAGACGATTCGCAACTAAAATAGCACTTAAACCTGACGAATCGCAATATCTGCAATTATTTAAACTAAGAATAATATTTTTTTCACCATTACCGGCAATTAAAACTAATTCGGATTTCAACGATGGTGCCACATGTGTGTCTAGTTTATCGACTAATACCTCTATTAAAGTATAATAATCTTTTTTTTCAATTTTAAATTCCATTTTATCAATTTTATTAAGAAATTTAACCTTTCTGATTTTTCTTTAGTCAAATATACTATTTCTTTTCATTATCTACATCATTTTTTTTCTCTTTTTTTAAAATTTTTTTTTCTTTTTTTTCAACTTTTTCTTCTACTTTCTTTTTAGTCTTTGGTTTAACCGTTTTTTTTATAGTTTTTTTAGTAGAAGTAAATTCATCTTTCAGTGCAACAAGTTCTGCTATATCTCCAAAAGTAGTTTTTTCAATTTTTTCGTTTATTTTTTTTGTTTCGTTTGATACAGATTTCCTTTTAGCTGTTTTTTCAGATTTTTTATCATCTTCAAATATTTTAGTATGAGAAACGACTACTTTTTTAGCTGATTTATAAAATTCAACTACTTTAAAATCTAATTCTTCATCAAGTTTTGCAAGTGTTTTGTCTTCTTTAATTAGATTTTTCTTACTTACAAAACCTTCAATACCATATGGTAAAGCAACAACAGCTCCATTTTCTTTCATCGCAATAATTGTTCCTTTATGTATAGAACCAATAGTAAAAATAGTTTCAAATACATCCCATGGATTTTCTTCCAATTGTTTGTGTCCTAAACTTAATCTTCTATTTTCTTTATCAATATCGAGAACAATTACATCAATATCATTACCGATTTTTGTAAATTCGGCAGGATGTTTAATTTTTTTAGTCCATGATAAATCTGAAATATGAATTAAACCATCAACACCTTCTTCAATTTCAACAAAGATACCAAAGTTAGTAAAATTACGTACTTTAGCTGTGTGTTTAGAATCAATTGCGTATTTTTCGTCAATATTTCCCCAAGGATCTTGTTTGAGTTGTTTCATGCCTAAAGACATTTTTCTTTCTTCTCTATCAAGAGTTAAAATTTGAGCTTCAAGTTCATCACCAACTTTTAAAAATTCTTGAGCACTCCTTAAATGTTGTGACCACGACATTTCAGAAACATGAATTAATCCTTCAACTCCCGGTGCTATTTCAACGAATGCACCATAATCAGCCAAAACGACTACTTTACATTTTACTTTATCACCAACTTTTAAATTAGGATCTAATGAATCCCATGGGTGTGGAGTTAGTTGTTTTAAACCAAGAGCTATTCGTTTCTTAGCATCATCAAAATCAAGTATAACTACATTTAATTTTTGATCTAATTCAACAATTTCACTTGGGTGATTAATCCTACCCCATGATAAATCAGTAATATGAATTAAACCGTCAACTCCGCCTAAATCAATAAAAACTCCATAAGAAGTAATATTTTTAACAGTTCCCTCAAGAACTTGTCCTTTTTCAAGTTTAGATATAATTTCTTGTTTTTGTATTTCTAATTCGGCTTCAATTAACGCTTTATGTGAAACAACAACGTTTTTAAATTCTTTATTTATTTTAACAACCTTAAATTCCATTGTTTTACCAACAAATACATCATAATCGCGTATTGGTTTAACATCAATTTGTGAACCGGGTAAGAATGCTTCAATGCTAAATACATCTACAATCATACCACCTTTAGTTCGACATTTAATGTATCCTTTAATAATTTCGTTGCTTTCAAGAGCTTGATTCACTCTGTCCCATGAACGAAGTGCTCTTGCTTTTTTATGAGAAAGTATTAATTGTCCGTTTCTGTCTTCCTGGCTTTCAACATATACTTCAACAGTATTACCAACCTTTAAATCTGAATTGTATCTAAATTCATTAATATTAATTACGCCTTCTGATTTGTAACCAATGTTAATTAAAGCTTCTCTTTTATTCAATCCTACAACAGTACCATCAATAACTTCATTTTCTGCGATTGATGATAATGTTTCATCATACATTTTTTCTAAATCAGATCTTTCCTTAGAAGAATAAATATCCTTTTCGTTTTCATATTCATCCCAATTAAACTCTTGTTCTTTTTTTTCTTCTTCAATCGGTTCTGCTACTTCTACCTGTGGTGCTTTTTCCGATACTTCCTCTAAAACTTCTTCGGCTGGCTTAACCTCCTCTTGTGGAATTTCTTCTGAAGGTTGCTCTTGTTTGACTTCATCTTTAGTTGTGCTTTCTTGTGTGTCCGGTTGGTTTACAACTTCCTCACTTTTTTCAACCACATCTTCTTTTTCTAATTTATTTTCTTCTATTTTATTCATTTAATTATTAATTAATTAGTTAGACATTATATTATATATAAAATATTTTACAAAATAAATCTTTATTATTCAAACTAACAAAAGTTATATACATTATTTTTACGGGAAATTTAAAAATCAATTATTGAGGCCACTCCGAAAAGTCGATAAGCGGTTAACCAGCCAACTGGCGGGCAAAAGACTAAAAGTTACAAATCTGTATATCAGCCTATTACAAAACCACTAATCAGCTATTTATTGATAATTTTTGTTTTCGGAGTACTCTCATGATTTAATTTTTCTTATAACTCTAATGTAAATTATTATTAATTATGTTATGAAACTCAATAACCTGTATTTACATATATATTTTTGCTTGTTACAAATATTTATATATTTTTGTTTTTTTAATTTTTTATTAAAACATCATGAAATTATGAACTTAAACTTTTTACACAAAATTGGGATATTTTTATTTATATTTTTATTTCATTCATTCATTATTACAGGTCAAAATCAATACCTTTCATTTAATGATAAAATCGATAATATACAGCAAAAATCGCTTCCCGATTTAATTAAAAACGATAAAGGCACTTCATATTTAGAATTGGAATATGATTTCCCGGGAGCACAAATTTCAAGTAAAAATGTAGAGAATATAACTTATAATTTTCTTCATATCAAAGGTTTTGGTAAAATGAATATTGTTGGAAAACCCGCAATGCCTGCTCACAATGATATAATTGCTATACCATCTGAATCAAAACCAAAAATTGTAATACTCGAAACAGAATATAAAGAAGTTTCAGGTTATTATATACATCCTGCATTAAAACCTGCTATGGACACTTATGGTGCAAAATCACCTGAATTTGAAATTGACAAAACAACATATAATGCTGATGCATATTTCCCTTCTGAAAACATTAAAATTATAAAAATTCACCAAATAAGAGGCAATTCGGTTGCTGTTGTACAAATACGTCCTGTACAATTTAATCCTGTTACTCATAAATTAAGAGTATTTTCAAAAATTAAATATAGAATTGAATTTGAAGGACAAAGTAAATCATATAATAATTTGATAAATAACAATACTTCTCATTTTATTAATTTATTTAAAAATATAGTACTAAATAATGAAAACATCCCTGATAGAGGAAAAAACAGAGAAAAAAACGGCGAAAGTAAAGACTATATTATAATTACGCATTCGGAATATGAAGCTGCAGCCGACACACTTGCAAAATGGAAAAAACAACTCGGTTATAGCGTTGAAGTGGTTTCAAGCTCAAGCTGGACAGCTGCTGAAGTAAAAAGTGCTATTCATGACAGATATGCAAGTTGGACACCAAAACCTGATTATTTTGTGATAATTGGCGACCATACAGGTTCTTATGCTGTTCCCGGAGAAATTCACCAAGACCCTAATTATAATAAAGATTTTGCAACTGACTTATATTATGCTTGTATGGATGGAGCTTCGGATTATTATCCGGATATGGCACACGGAAGAATTTCCGTATCATCAGCTACCGAAGCAATGAACGTGGTTCATAAAATAGTAAATTATGAAAGAAATCCTGTTAATGATGCAAGTTTTTATGCTAATGGATTAAACTGCGCTATGTTTCAGGATGTAGCTAATTCAGAAGCTCCTGACGGATATGCAGCAAGAAGATTTTGTCACACAAGTGAGGATATCAGAAATTATATGCAAAATAATCAGGGATATAGTGTAGAAA
>JAUVJB010000228.1 GCA_030592465.1 Bacteroidota bacterium
ATTATAAAAAATATTTAATTATTTTAATATATTCTGATATTTTTCTTTATTATTTATAATTTTGTTTGATTTTATACTAATTTATTTGAGATTTGAGTCCTTTCCAAAAAGTCAAATAAATGACTTTTTGGAAAGGACTCAGATTTTAAAAATTAGGAAACCTTACTCGGAACTTTCTTTCGGGTGCAAATAGTGCTACATACCAATAAAAGGCATGTGTCAACTATTTTAATTTGTGCCATTTGTCTTCACAAAATCCGATAAAGCAATAAAAAATAAAATTTGCAGATTTATTAGTTAAAAAACTTTTAAACGTCCGCCAACTGGCGGATTAATTATCTGTGGTTTCTTTTTTACCATTGTATTTTGAGAGGATACGAATTCCGGAATGCAAACCCTAAACCTTAAATTTTAAACCGTTACTCCTAATAATCGACACTATCGTTATACAAATTTGTTTTTAAACCAATAAAAATATATGTTGATTGATTATTTGCCAATGATGTATGATAATACCTTGAATTAACACCAACAATAAATCGTAAATTAATATTTGGATTAATTAAAAACGAAGCATTTATTTCTGAAAAAATGAGATTTGTTTTTAAACCCTGTGTTGTTTTATTTCCGTATTCAAATGGTTTATATGTGTAGGGTTTATAAATATTTTGTCCATAACTAATGTTTTGTGTAGTGTCTGCACCATAAACAGCATAAATAAATTTAGCATTAATTGAAAATCGTTTATAATTGTATCTTAAAATTGATACAGATTCTTTAAAATTTGCACCAAGAGGATGTGCTAAGGGTTGATAATAATTACCATAATTTTGTAACGATGTTAGATGTGAATAAGTAAATGGTCGCATGTAATTAAATTCAGTCAAAAAACATAAGTTGCTAACAGACAGAAGTTTATATGTTTTGAAACCTATTTGAAAGCCTTGTTTATTTGCCCACCAACCGGTAAATTTTTTGATTTCCTGAAAATTAAATTCATCAATAATTACCTGTCCGTATAAATGATTCGATTTCCCGATTTTATATTTAAAACCGCCGCCCATTAATATATTGTCGGGAGAAGGGTCGCCTAACTGATATTCTGCGGGACGAAAAAATATGACAGGGTTTATATAATTAACATCAAATTTGCGATAATTTAATGTGTCTTCCAATTTCCAAACCACAGATTCGAAAAAATTAATATTTAATCGTTTGTTTATGTTCCAGCTTAAATAATGCGATGTAGAATATTTTTTATGTAAAATCTGTTCATTAGGATAATCAACATCTTTTAAAAAGGAATAAAGAACAAGATATTTTATTTTCCAAATGTTAAACAATATTTTGAAAAACGGGTAAGCATTTGAATTATCTGATAATAAAAGAGAGCGATAGCCATCGCCCCAAAAATTTTTATCGTTGCCAAGTTGGAAATTAAAATATTTAACAGGCGTGTATGATACATATCCTGTTGTATAATTAAAATAATAAGCACCTGATTTTTGTTTGCTGAATTTTCCCCAGTGAGGAATTATATTTGTTGAATCAATACGGTTTGACAAATCATCAAAATATTTATTTTTATTATAAACAACGTTTAAATGAAGAGTTAATTTTTTTTTAATGTTAGTGTTTATTGTAAAACCAATTGATTGTTTATTACAATTTGTTTTGTTTTGAAAATCTGTAACAAATAAAGTTGTTAAAATTGGATTAATAACAATATTAAAGTCATGCGTTGTTTTATAAATTAAATTTTTATTCAATAAAAAATTTGTTGTTGTGTTTTTCTTTTCAGAAATGTATAAAGAATTTATAGAGTCATATTTTGAAACATCACTAATAAGATAAGGCTTTATTGATGTATGAAAATTCGGGGATTTGTTGTAAATAAAATCTTCATATTTAAAATAACTCTCATTATTTAACAAAGTATAATTCTGTTGACAATATGAATAATTACTAAATAATAACAGAATTAAAAATAAGATAAATGATTTGTTTAACACAATATTATTTTTTTTTTATTGTAAAGATACAAAAATGTAAAACAATATTAACTTTGTTACTTATTGTTTGCACGGAAATTCTGTAAGGTTTATTAAATTTAAAATAGCTGGAAATTTATTGTCCGTCATCTGACGGATTGTTAAATTGTTAATTGGCTAAATTGTTATAACAATTGCCGTTATATCTTAAAAATAACAATCCGCCGGCAGTCGGACAAGTTTTAACAATAAAACAATCTAACAATATATTTACCTTGTGAAACGTGTAAAATAAGTAGTATTGCAATAATCCCGATTGTTCGGGATTTTAAGATTTATAATAAAAAAATTAACATAATGTTTTCTGCCATTAAAAAAAGAACTTTGAATTGCGAAACTTCAATAATTCTGAAAAATAGATTATTTTTGTAAAAAAGAAAGGTGTTATGACAAACAAAGAAATAGAATTTTTGGAAAAATATTATTTGGATCAAATTGTCTTTCTGCTTTTAAAAGATAAAAACAAAATGATTAATGCATTAAATTCAAAAGATGAAATAAAATCGGATTGGATTAGTGTATATCAAAAAAAAGTATCCGACATTGATAGGGGAGCAGAAAGGGTTTACTATTGGTTGTTAAACCAAATAGGATTTCCAAATTCAACACCCATAGGCTCCGATTTACTATATGAAACGAGTAATGCCTTTATTCACATTGATGTAAAAACTTCATCTTATTTTACAAAGAATAAAAATGGAGATAAAGTATTAAATTCGGGAGATTATAAAGGATTAGTTTCTATCGGTCAAAACCAAACATCCTATCAATATGAAGATAATAAACATGTAGTCCATACTGCAAATTTGCCATCTATTTATAAATCAAAAAATAAATTATGTTTAACTTATATTATTCACTTAATATACGATAAAAAACCGGACGGAAACCTAAAAATTTTAGCACTGTTACTAATTGCAATTCCTAATGGACAATTACATGATGTATATGGAAATAAAATCTGTGGTGGCAGTAAAAACAAAGGAGAAGCATTCAGATATAGATATAAAGAAAATCCTTATTTTCAGCTCCTTGACGATAAACCATTTAGATTTTCAATTTTATATGAAGAGGATAATATTAATGTTGAAAACATTCTCGGTTTTAAAATAAAAAAAGATAATGCATAAAATAATTCAATCGGACATATATGCAGCTTTAAATCATCTAAAAGATTACTCAATTGATATTGCAATTACCTCTCCACCCTATTGGTCGCAACGAAATTATGGTTTTGACAATCAAATAGGTAGTGAAGAAACCTATATGGAATTTATTTCACGTCTTGTATATCTATTTGATATTCTGAAAGATAAATTATCAGATAAGGGTGTATTTTTCTTAAATATCGGAGATAAATATTTAAAAAAATATGGCAAAACACCATTAGGATTGATCCCTTATAAATTAGCTTATTTTATGCAACAAAACGGTTGGATTATTAACGATACAATAATCTGGCATAAGCCAAATCATATGCCTTCAAGTGTAAAAAACCGTTTTGTCAATTCATATGAACCCGTATTTGTTTTATCTAAAAGTAAAGACAATTATTTTACCGACTTTGTTAGGGAAAATCCGGATTATTCAAATGTTATAGATGTTTATTTGCAACCTACACCATACAAACATGTAGCTGTATATCCTGAAAAATTGGTCGCAAAATTACTTGATTTTACCAAAATAGATAAGGATTATACTGTTTTAGACCCGTTTGCCGGAAGTGGAACGACTTTAAAAGTAATAAATAACAGAAACAACTCAATGTTTTCAAAATATAAGGCAAACGGTATAATGATAGAATTTAACAGCAATTATATTGATATCATAAAAAAACGAACTGAAATTAAAAATATAGAAGTAGAAAAGTTGGATTTTATAGATAATGAATATCCTCATTTGACTGAAACTACCTTTGAAAATTTAACATGTTCAAAAAATGCACAAGTCCAATATTCTGTAAAGACAGTAAATATTTTTGAAAATAAATTAGATTTTTATACTTTTTTAAACACTATTTCAAGCAAAAAATTTATCGATAATTTTCCAAAAAATGAAATTATTTTTATCGGACTAAAGAATTATACCATTGAGGATATTTACAATATATCAACAATGAAGTATTGGATAATCCGCAACAAATTAGTTGTAAGAGAAAATAAATGGTATCCAATTTTTATGCTTGTTCACGATAATAAAACACATAAATATAATTTTAATTACACGGCTCTTTCATTAAATCATAAATCAACTAATAGGCAAATATATTTTAATCGGAATTTCATAGATTTTAAAGTTGAGAACAATATCCAAAAGAAAAAAAAGAAAGGGGTAATTATTGATATTATTGAAAAATACGATAATGGATTACCAAAATATGTAAAAGTGCTTTGGAATACCAATTTAGTTAGTAAAGAGTTCGTTATTAATGACAAAGAAGAAATCAATAATAATATTCAATTTTACCGGTATAATGGATATGTTTCTGTAAAAGAGCTAAAACAATTTATTGATTTAGAAAATATCATTAAAGAGGAAATAATAAATTCCAATCAAGTTGTTGCAAAAAATGCAACAACTAAAAAATACAATGGAAAATTCAATGATATTGAGCGTAAAAATTGGGGTGCTTCACCAGGTGCAAGAAGTTCCGTAGAAGAAGAATTTTTTGCTGTGCAAAGATTATATGATATTAATCAAAATCTAATCGCTGATTATCTAAATTATATTAGACAAAAATATAAATTAACAAAGAAAGCATTTATAGAACTATTTCCACCGGAATACAAACATAC
>JAUVJB010000302.1 GCA_030592465.1 Bacteroidota bacterium
CCTGTTGCAACTAACACTACCGACAAAGGAAAAGCAAAAAACAGACGTGTTGAAATAGTTGAGCAATAATATACTACTGCTAACAATACATAATTAAACCACTGGGGATTAAAAATTCATAGTGGGTTTTTAGTAAAAAAATCAAGTTGGTTAGGAGATAACAGGTATCCTGCAAAAAAGACACAGGAAGTTCAAAATAGGAACTTTGGAGCAATAAACGTTTATTCATATATTTGAGAAAACAAAATGATTACACCAACTATTTTATTTAAATAGAGCAAAAAAACAATAGAAGTTAATTTATTAAATGAAGTAACCTATAAATTATGTAAAGATAGATATAAACAAAACCCTAATATGCCAAAGAAGCCGGAGAACTCGCCGATAAAACAAAATAACATAGTATTAGATTTTGAGAATACTTATAAAATGGTTTAATTAAATAAAAAGAAGAAAAAATTATGAGATATTCATTCCTGTATTTATTTTGTTTATTAATATTTAGCCATTTTGTCCAAGCTGATAATAATATTGATAGTTTGGAGAAACAGTTGGAAAAAGCGAATGAGTTAAATAAAATAGATGTTTTAATTATATTGAGTAAAGCACATTGGACTATAGCACCAAGTAAAGGACTGTTTTATTCAAACGAAGCCGTTAAATTGGCTGAGAAACATAATGATGAATATAAAAAAGCAAAAGCATTATTGTACGGGGGAGTAAATGCGTGGTTTTTAGGAGATTACAAGAAGGCGATTGAGTATTGTCAAAAATCACTGATAATTGCAGAAGAAATTCAAGACAAAAGACTTTCAGCCTACAATTTGAATAATCTGGGAATGGTAAATTTTCATTTAAAAAATTATGAAAAGGCATTAAGTAATTATTTAGAATCTTCGAGTATTATTAGAGAATTAGGTGATGAAATAGAATATGCAAAAATCATAAATAATATAGGCGAATTAAATGTGATTTTGGGTAATTATGACGAGGCATTAATAAATCATTTAAGTATTTTAGATATAATTGAAAGCTCCGATGAACAAGAGTTTTTAATCTGGCTTCTAAATGATATTGGTATTGTATATAGTAAAAAAGAAAATTATAAAATGGCATTACAATATTTCTTTAAATCATTAAAAATAAGCAACGAAATAGATGATAATGTTGGTAAAATAGAAGCATTGAATTGTATTGGTGCTATCTATTTAAAGAAAAAAGAATATACAAAAGCAAAAGAATATTTTTATAATGGACTCATGTATGCTAAAAAAACAGATACTAAAGAAAACATAAAAGAAAATTATAAGAATCTTTCTGAATATTATTCAGAGGTTGATAATTATAAAAAATCACTCGAATACCATAAGTTGTATAAACAGATAAGTGATAGTATTATTAATGATAATAAAATTGATAAGATAGTTGAGATGCAAATCAGGTATGAAACAGAAAGTAAGGAAAAAGAAAATAACATACTTCGTAAAAATAATGAAATAAAAGGGCTTATCATTGAAAAACAAATTTATCTACGAAATTTTTTTATTGTATTATTAACTCTTGCAATACTATTAATTATTCTTATATATAGTCGCTTCTCAATAAAGAAAAGAACCAATCATGAACTTAATGAAAAGAATAATTTAATTACCAAACAAAAAAATAAACTATCAAAAACTTTAATAAAATTACAAGAAGTAAATAATGAATTAGAACAACAAAAAGAAGAAATTCAAACCCAAGCAAAAGAACTGGAAACAACAAACAAAAAACTCAAAGAATTAAATGCCACAAAAGACAAATTCTTCTCAATAATTGCACACGACTTAAAAAGTCCTTTCACTGCATTATTAGGCTTCTCGAATCTGCTAATGGAAAATTATGCAAAATATAACGAAGAAAAACGAAAAAGATATATAAAATTTATTAATGACAACTTAATAAAAACGTACAAATTATTAGAAAATTTACTTACATGGGCACACTCTCAAATAGGGCGAATTGAATTTTTGCCAGAGAAAATCAATATCAAAACATTAATCTATGAAATAATCTCATTATTGGAAGAAGTAGCACAAAATAAGAATATAAAATTATTGGACAACACTGAAAGCAGCTTGTTTGTGTATGCCGATAAAAATATGATAGACACAGTTTTACGAAATTTAATAACAAATGCAATAAAATTTACACCCAAAGGAGGCGAAATTATAATAAAAGCGCATACTTTAACAGATGAAAATAATCAAAAAATTACAGAAATAACTGTAAAAGATAGTGGGGTGGGAATTTCACCCGAAATACAAAGCAATTTATTTAAAATAACAGAAACCATTTCAACCAAAGGAACCGAAAACGAAACAGGAACAGGCTTAGGTTTAATATTGTGTAAAGAGTTTGTTGAAAAACATGATGGTAAGATTTGGGTAGAAAGTGAAGAAGGAAAAGGGAGCATTTTTCATTTTATGTTACCTTTCCCTAAAAAATAAAATTAAAATCTTAATGTAAGTTTTCTGAAAACCATCAATCTTGTATTTATTATCAACCGTGTTAGAAACGTTTTGTCAAGGATTGCGAATTGCTATTTTTTACCTATTTGCCGGCGTACAAGTTTCCTGGAAAGCTTATCAGCTTCGCGGTTATAATTTGGCGTATCTGAGGCTTTTTGATGTGCCTTAACTTTAATAAATTCAATATTTGCACAATCTGTTAAATGAATAAGTTTTTTAATTAAATCACTGTTTTGCAAGCTATTTCCGCCTTTAGTAATAAAATCTTTAGAAAGTAATTTCTCTGTTCTAAAAGGAATTCGCTCAACATACTGACTATCTGTGTATATCCTTATTAATTCAAATTCCTGAATTTCCTTTAATACATATTCAATTGATTTTATTACAGCGGTTAATTCCATTCTATTGTGAGTTGTTTCTGTTTCATTACCTTGCAAAACAACTTTTTTGTTTTCATTAAAAATTAAAGCTGCCCACCCTCCTA
>JAUVJB010000055.1 GCA_030592465.1 Bacteroidota bacterium
ATCTTGTCGGCTTTCTTTTATTGATTTAGTTATAAAACCTGTACTAACAAAATATTTTACATTTGTGATAGGATACTTTGTTAATTTTTTATATTGTTCATCTGTTAAACGATAAATAATCATTGATGATACAGTCATAAAATTTGATTCTTGTTCTGTTGTATCCCTTTTTACTTTTCGTGGACTTAGAGTAACGGTTGAATTATCGGAAAGCGTAAAAACCAAATCAGTATTATCCTTTATCTTAAAACTATTATACCTAAAATATTTCAATTTTAAATATTTTCTGTCTCCAATTGCTTGTGCTTTAAAATAAAATGGCTGCCCATTAACTCGGCATATTGAAATAGGTACTGTTCGTATTATTCTTAATTCAGTTAAGGCATCAATCTCATTTTTTTCATATTTGCATTTTTTTTGTGAAAAAACTGAAAATGAAACAAATAAAAAAATTATAATAAGGATATTTTTTGTCATGTAATAATTCGTTATTGTACGATGCAAATAATTGTTTATGCAAATTTATAAAAGTTAATTAAAAAAAAAATTTATTAACTGTCTTTATAAATAACTATATTTTTGATAAAATTTTATTGAGTTTTAAATTTGGAATAGTTCCGCCTTTATCAAACGAATACTCATGCTTAATTCTATTAACAAAATACATATCAACACCTTGATCATTTTCCAATGAAAATTTACCATGATATTCACAATCAAAATATTCTTTAACATAATCATAAGTAGAAGCAGAAATATTAATAATATCAGTATTTGATTCTATTTCCATTTGTCCTGCAATATTAACCGCATCACCCCAAATATCGTAAGCTAATTTATTTTTCCCTACTATACCGGCAATAACTTCTCCTGTATTAACACCAATACTTAATTCAAATATTTTTTTATTTTGTTTTTTATTTATTTCATTAATATCCTCAATAAATTTTCTCATTTTTAAACTAACAAGAAGAACATCAATGGGATTACTTTTGTTTCTTAATGGCACACCGCCTGCACAGATATACAAACCGGCATTTGTTTTTATTTTTTCAACATAATGTGTTTCAATAATCCCATCAAAATATGAGAAAAAATGATGCAAATAATTAATCATATCATCTGTAGAAAAGTCATGAGAATATCTTGAAAAATTCCTAAAATTGGCATATAATACAGTTACTCTTTTATAATGTCGAGGTTTTGCATATCCTTTACTTTTTAACTGTACTGCAACTTCATAAGGCAAAACTCTCGAAAGAACTGATTCTGTTTTTTGTTTTGATTCTTCAATTGCTTGCTTTTGTTCGTAAATCTCCTGTTTTTGTTCCTCTATATAATCTTTAATGTCTTCAATATGTTCAGATAAAGTTAATGTATTTTCTTGTTCTTGCTTAAGTTCTTCTTCAACTTCTTTTAATCTTGTAATATCAGTCTCAACAGCAATAAAATTTATTATCTTATTATCATCATCAAAAATTGGTGTTAATGTTGTTTGAACCCATTTTACCCGACCTGATTTTGTTTCACTTTCTTTAATATAATTTAAGGAGTGATTCTCTTTAAAAAAATTAGTGTCTGTTTTGTGTATATCCTTTATGGCTTCCGATGCTATTTTACTATACTTTGTTTTATATTCTTCAACAGTATATCCATATAATCGAGAAAAAGCATCATTTGCCCAAATCACCTTACCTTCAGAATTCATAAACACAATTGAATTGTCAACAATATTTGCCCAGTCAGGAACTTCAATATACTTTTTAAAAAATTCACTATTTTGTTTCTTACTATTCATCTATTTCTTTTCAATTACTGATTATTTTTATAAAAATACAAATAAAAAATTTAAACAACCTACAAACTTCTCAAATTTAATAAATTAACAAAGATAATTCAAAATTATTTTATTAAAAGTTTATTTTCTTTGATATAAAGAAAATAAAATTTTAACTTCGCAAAAATTTTAATCTAAATTTATTTTAAGAAACCCGCATGATAAAAAATATTTAATATAAAGAAAAGATGCAAATTATTTATTTGAATATCTAATAATACATTCAAATACATGCGGATTACATCTGACCTTTAAAAATAAATTATTAACAAATGAAATTTAAAACTTTAATTTTAGTACTTAGCTGTTTAACAGCTTTTGCTTGTAATTCACAAAACGGGACTATGAAAAAAGACATCACTCTTGATACTGAATTAGATTCAGTGAGTTATAGTTTAGGAATAACTATGGCTGAAAACATTAAAAAAGGCGGAGTTGAAAAAATTAACTCTACAGATCTATCTGCAGCTATCGATCACATCTTCAACGGAGATACAACTTTAATAGAGACAAAAGAAGCTGAAAATATCTTAAATAATTATTTTAGAAATTTACAAATGAAAAAAGCTGAAAAAAATAAAGAAATTGGCGAAAAATTCTTAGAAGAAAACAAAACAAAAGAAGGTGTTGTAACTCTTGAAAGTGGTTTACAATATAAAATTTTGACAAAAGGAACAGGTGCTATCCCAAAATTAACCGACAAAGTTACAACTAATTATAAAGGAACTTTAGTTGATGGTACTGTATTCGACAGCTCTTATGATAGAGGACAACCTGCTCCTTTTCCTGTAAACGGAGTTATTAAAGGCTGGACAGAAGCTTTACAATTAATGCCTGTTGGTTCAAAATGGGAACTTTATATTCCTTCTGATTTAGCTTATGGCAAAAGAGGTGCAGGGCAAGTTATTGGACCTGATGAAACACTTATTTTCCAACTTGAATTAATTTCAATTAATAAATAAGTTTAAAGTTTTTTGTAATAAAAAAATAGGACTGCTGAAAAGTTAGTCCTATTTTTTTTGTCGATAGGCAATAATTATAAACCTGCTAATAACGCTCTTTCGGATTTGTAATCCGAAAGTTCTAAATATAAATGAAAACAATCATTTTTGCTTTCATGTGTATTATTTTCAATTTCTTCAATAATTCTTTTGCTTGTAAAATTTCATACAAATCTGGCAGATTTCTTTTCTTCATCGCTTGCAATACATTGTAAATAATTTGATATTAAATAAGCAAAACTTTCAGATTGCAAATCCAAAAGAGCAAATAATAATAAAGATAAAGGTTTAGTAAATAAAAGGCACAAGCGAGACGCTTGCGCCAGTAGTGAGTTTTTTAGTGAGTTCAGAAGTTACTTTCTTGTTTTATTCCTATTATCTGCTTTCACTTTAACTAATTGCCCTTTTTTATAAACACATTCGTAAAGAACCTTGCCGTCAATTGTTAAAAATTTTTCTATGCCGTTTTTTTGTCCGGCTTTATAATTTGTTTCACTGTGTAAACTGCCAACTTTATACCAGGTAAACCATTTGCCTTCAGGTATATCATTTTTGTAAAATTCCTGACGCCTTTTTTGTCCGTGTTTGTCATAATATGTCCATTCATCATTTTTTTTGCCATTAAGATAATTACCCGAAATATTTATTTGTCCTGATTCTAACCAAGTTTTATATTCTCCGTTATGAATGCCCATTTTAAAATTTTCTTCCTTTCGTTTGTTTCCGTTTTCAAACCAATAAACGGCAATGCCATCTTTAACATCATCTGTATATTCAATTTTATATTTTGGCTTGCCGTCTTCAGACCATGCTTGCCACAAACCGGTCATTTTACCTAAATTAAAACTACCTTCAATTTGTTTCCTGCCATTTTCATACCACGATATCCATTTTCCGCTTTCTTTTCCCTTTACAAATACACCTTTATGAAAAATTTGTTTATTTTCATAATATACTGTCCATTCCCCATCTTTTAACCCATCAACATAATTAGCCTTTTTCCAAACTTCTCCACTACCATACCAAAAAGTCCATTCTCCTGTCATTTTGCCGGTTTTGTAAAACCCCTCGTTACCTTTTACTCCATCGGTGCGCCAATAAGTCCATTTGCCTTCTTGAATATTATTAACAAAATTACCTTCAATATCTATTTTACCATCCTGACGCCACCATTTAGCCAAACCGTTTTTTTTATTATCTGTAAAATTTATCTCTTCTTCTTTATTGCCGGTTTTAAACCAATTGGTTTTTACGCCATCAATCTTACCGGCTTTAAAATTTACTGTACTTTTTAGTTTCCCGTCCTCGAACCAAAACGTCCACAAATCTTGTTTCTGCCCTTTAATTAAAGTACCCTGCATCTCTTTTTGCCCGCTGTGATACCATCTTGTGTTTTCGCCACTTTCGTAATTTAACTTACTCTTTATCTTACCATCTTCATACCATGATAACCACGTACCAATGCTTTTCCCATTTAAAAATTTTCCTGTGGACATTTTCTGTCCATTCATATACCAATAAGTCCATTCATTATTTTTCAAACCTTCACTATATTGACCTTGCTCTTTTATTTTCCCGGTCGAATAATAGCTAACATAGTTACCATCACCTTTATCAATAATTTTCTTTCTATTCTTATCCCAATAATTAATTAGTTTAACTATACCAGTTGGGTAAAAATACTCTTCTTTTATTTTATTGCCTTGGTTGTCCCAATATGTCCACAAACTGTCTTTAATCCCTTTTTTATAAAAACCCTGTTCCTCTAATTTCCCGTTTTCATGCCAGCCGTAATATTTGCCCTGTTTAATGCCATTGATAAATTCGCCTTGGTTTTCAACATTCCCATTAGAAAAATAATAAATCAGATTACCATTAACAACTCCGTCTTTAAAATCTGTTTCCTGAACTTTCTTACCATTTTTACTCCAATATATCCATCGCCCTTGTTCAAGACCATCTTTCATAATACCTTCACTGCTTTTATTTAAATTTTCTAATACTCCGGCATCATTCTTTTTTTTATGATAATATGTAACTTTTGTTTGTGCAAACGTAATGTTAGCAACAAATAATAAAATTAAGACAGGAACTATTTTCATTTGTTTGTAATTTAATGTCGATTAATATTTAAGAAATTATATTTTTACAAGATAAAAGACAAATGTATAAAGACAAACGGAAAAAGACAAAAGCAATTTAGATTTGAGACTTTAGATTTTAGATTTCACAACATATACTTTGTGCGATTATATTTTGCACTTCGGCAAGCTCAGTAGAGCCATAATGTAATTTGCTCGCCACGTGAAATCCTGATTTATCAAGTTATTTCATCAGGGTCATTTGTTTCATCGCCTGCCCCGTAAAATTGCGAAGCAATATTTCATGGGGTCATTTGCTTCACGTCATTAAGTCGTCATTTGGCTGCGCCGTCATTAGTTGTTTATTGACAATTTAATGATAATTTAATGACTATTAATGACAATATATGCTAAAATTATAACCAAGTGAAGTATAACAAGACAAATGTATCTTGTTCAAACCCAAAACGTCTTTAAATTCAATATTATTACACAAAACATGACAAAAAACATATAAATAATATACAATTATATATTAAATGATAGTAGTTTTGCATTATAAACAAAAAATAAAACCATGTCAGAGAACGCTAAAGACAAAAAATTATTTGAAGAATTTCCACCTGTCTCAACTGCAGATTGGGAGGCTAAAATTAAGATAGATCTTAAAGGTGCTGATTATGACAAGAAATTAATATGGAAAACCATTGACGGTTTTAATGTTAAACCATATTATCGTGCCGAAGATCTTAAAAATATTAGTTATTTAAACGTACATCCTGATGAATTTCCTTTTGTAAGAGGAAACAATAAAAACAACAATGGCTGGTTAATTCGTCAAGATATAAATGTTAAAAATTTCTCGGAAGCTAATAAAAAAGCTCGTTTATTTTTAGAAAAAGGTACTCAATCACTTAATTTTATTATTGATAATGAACCTGCTAAAGATGAGTTAAACACATTATTAAAAGACATTGCTGTTGAAAAATTTGAGCTTAATTTTGTTTGTGAAAAATATTCACTTTTATTATTAAAAAACTTAATTAGCATATTCCAATCAAAAAACATTGACTTAAAAAAAGTTACCGGCTCAATTGGTTTTGATCCTCTATGCTCTTTTTCTTTAAGAGGTAAATTCTTTGACACAGAAGAAACAGCATTAAACGAATGTAAGAATCTTATTGAAGAAGCTAAAGAATTGCCGAATTTTAAAGTAATAGCTGTTAACGGGAAATATTTTAATAACTCAGGCTCATCAATAGTTGAAGAGTTAGCTTTTAGTATAGCTACAGGTAATGAATACATTTCGCTACTAACAGACAAGGGATTATCAGTTGATGAAATCGCTAATCGTATTAAATTTAATTTAGCAGTTGGCTCAAATTATTTTTTAGAAATAGCAAAAATAAGAGCCGCTCGTTTACTTTGGGCAAATATTGTTAAAGCATACAATCCTAAAAATAAAGAAACAGGGAAAATGTATATTCATTCTACAACGTCAGAATGGAACAAAACAATTTATGACCCTTATGTAAATTTGTTACGCTCAACAACAGAAACAATGTCGTCGGTTATTGGAGGCACAGATTCTTTAACTGTTAATCCTTTCAATTCAATTTATGAGTCTCCAACTGATTTTTCAGAACGCATTGCACGAAATCAACAAATAATTGTAAAAGAAGAGAGTTATTTCGATAAAATTGTTGACCCTTCAGCAGGTTCATATTATATTGAAAACTTAACTAATTCAATTGCTGAAAATGCCTGGCAATTATTTCTTGAAACGGAGCAACAAGGCGGTTACATAAAAGCATTAAAGAATAATTTTATTCAAAATAAAATTAAAGAAACAGCTCAAAAACGAGACCTTGCTATTGCAACAAGAAAAAAAAAATTTTTAGGAACTAACCAGTTCCCTAATTTTAATGAACATATCGATAAAAAAATATCATCGGAAACAATAAATCGAAAAGATTTAACTGAAAAGGATGCTATTATCGAAACATTAAAACCTTACAGAGCCACTCATGCTTTTGAGCAATTAAGGTTAAAAACAGATAGATTTGCAAAAACAAATAAACGACCACTAGCATTTATGTTTACCTTTGGTAATATTGGAATGAGAAAAGCAAGAGCTCAATTTGCCTGCAACTTTTTTGCTTGTGCCGGTTTTGAAGTTGTTGATAATAACGGGTTTAAAACAATTGACCAAGGTGTTGACGCTTGCATTAAAAATAAAGCTGATATTGTTGTTGTTTGCAGCTCAGACGATGAATATGCAAATATAGTACCTGAAATTTACGAAAAACTAAAAAATAATGCTATTATTGTTGTAGCAGGTTATCCTAAAGCAATAATTGATGATTTAAAATCAAAAGGAATTAAACATTTTATTCATGTTAAAACAAATATTCTTGAATCATTACAAAATTTTCAAAATGAATTAGGGATAGAATAGTTGAAAGTATAAAGTTTATACTATAAACGGTTATAATTTTAACATAACATTATAGTCATTGATTGTCATTGATTGTCATTGATTGTCATTGATTGTCATTGATTGTCATTGATTGTCATTAGTAGTCATTAGTAGTCATTTATAGTTTTGATAGTCAATTAAAAGTTAATATATATGAAATTAGAAGAATTAAAAGTTTATCAATTATCAATGGAAATTGGTGAAAGAGTATGGGAAATAGTAGTAAAATGGGATTATTTTTCTAAAGATACAATTGGTAAACAATTAGTAAGAGCTGTTGATTCAGTGGCTGCAAATTTGAGTGAAGGATTCGGCAGATATCATTACAAAGAAGCCAAAAATTTTAGCTATTATTCAAGAGGTTCTCTTTATGAAACCAAAACATGGTTAACCAAAGCTTTTAATCGTAAATTGATAACCAAAGATAATTTTAATTCCTTTCAATCTGATATAAATATAATGGGTATAAAATTAAACAATTATATAAATTCAATTGGTAAAGTAAATACAAATAATAAAACGAATGACAATAAATGACATGAAATTAATGACAATTAATGACGGCGAAGCCAACTGACATTAAACAAATAACAAATCATATTATGCAAAATATATCTACGCAAAATTTGAAGTATAACTTAATAACAAAAAAATGAAACCGGATTTTAAAAATATAAATCCGCCAGCTGGCGGACAATCAATTTCAGACAAAGAATGGAATAAGCAAAACCATAATGAAAACAATTGGTTAACACCCGAACAAATCTCTGTAAAGAATGTTTACACAAAAGACGACTTGCTTAACATGGAGCATCTTAATTATGCGGCGGGAATACCACCATATTTAAGAGGACCTTACTCAACAATGTATGTGATGCGACCATGGACTATTCGTCAATATGCTGGATTTTCAACAGCAGAAGAATCAAATGCTTTTTATAGAAGAAATCTATCTGCCGGTCAAAAAGGATTGTCAGTTGCATTCGATTTAGCAACTCACAGAGGATACGATTCTGACCACCCTCGCGTTGTTGGTGATGTTGGAAAAGCCGGAGTTGCTATTGACTCAATACTTGACATGAAAATTCTTTTCGATCAAATCCCTTTAGATAAAATGTCTGTTTCAATGACAATGAACGGTGCAGTGCTTCCTGTTTTGGCATTTTATATTGTATCGGGATTAGAACAAGGAGTTCCTTTAGAACAATTGGCAGGTACTATCCAAAACGATATTTTAAAAGAATTCATGGTTAGAAATACATATATCTATCCACCTGAATTTTCAATGCGTATTATTGCTGATATTTTTGAATACACATCACAAAAAATGCCAAAATTTAATTCAATAAGTATATCGGGTTATCACATGCAAGAAGCCGGTGCAACTAATGATATTGAATTAGCTTATACATTGGCTGACGGATTAGAATATTTACGAGCCGGTGTTAATGCAGGTATTGATATTGATGCTTTTGCACCTCGTTTATCATTCTTCTGGGGTATTGGCATGAACCACTTTATGGAAATTGCCAAACTTAGAGCTGCACGTATGTTATGGGCAAAAATCGTAAAAAAATTTAATCCAAAAAATCCTAAATCTTTAGCATTGCGTACACACTGCCAAACATCAGGATGGAGTTTAACCGAACAAGACCCATACAACAATATTACACGAACATGTATTGAGGCAATGGCTGCAACTTTAGGTCATACACAATCGTTACACACAAATGCACTTGACGAAGCAATAGCATTGCCAACAGATTTTTCTGCACGAATTGCCCGTAACACACAAATATATATTCAAGAAGAAACAAACATTTGTCGTTCGGTTGATCCTTGGGCAGGTTCTTATTATGTTGAAACATTAACTAACGAAATAGCTCATAAAGCATGGAAGCTAATTGAAGAAGTTGAAGAACTTGGAGGAATGGCAAAAGCTATTGAGACAGGTATTCCAAAAATGAGAATTGAAGAGGCTGCCGCACGAAAACAAGCTCGTATTGATTCTAATAAAGATACAATAGTCGGAATTAATAAATATAAATTAGAGCATGAAGATCCTATTGATATTCTTGAGGTTGACAATACTGCTGTTCGTGATGCTCAACTTATACGATTAAAACAATTAAAAGATAATCGTAACGAAGAAGAAGTTCAGGAAGCATTAAATGCTATTACAAAAGCTGCTGAGACAGGTAAAGGTAATTTACTTGAATTATCTGTTGACGCTGCAAAAAAACGTGCAAGTTTAGGTGAAATTTCTTATGCTTGCGAAAAAGTATGTGGGAGGTACAAAGCTGTGATTAGATCAATTTCCGGAGTTTATTCATCAGAATCAAAAAATGATGACGACTTTAAAAAGGCTTGTAAACTTTGCGAAGAGTTTGCTAAAAAAGAGGGTCGCCAACCTCGTATAATGATTGCTAAAATGGGACAAGACGGACATGACAGAGGCGCTAAAGTAGTTGCAACAGGTTATGCCGATATTGGTTTTGACGTTGATATCGGGCCTTTATTCCAAACTCCTGCCGAAGCTGCTAAACAAGCTGTTGAAAACGATGTTCATGTTATTGGCGTTTCAAGCCTCGCTGCAGGTCATAAAACTTTAATTCCTCAAATAATTGAAGAGTTGAAAAAATTAGGCAGAGAAGATATTATGGTGGTTGCCGGTGGTGTTATACCTACACAAGATTATGATTTTCTTTACAAAGCAGGTGTAGTCGGCATTTTTGGACCAGGCACTCCTGTTTCTACAAGTGCAATTAAAATGCTTGAGATTTTATTGAAAATGTAACGTTTAGTAAATAAAAATTTAAAAAGTGATGGTATATTATTCTACTATCACTTTTTTTGTTTCAATTATTATATCATTTAAAATTATCTTAAAAAAATACAAGCCGGTTTTCAACTTATTTCTATATATATTAATTATTCTTCTATTCCGATATTTTTGACTTTCAACTAATTGTCCTTGAATATTATAAATATTTAATTCAACTGTTCTGTAATATTTATTAAGGTATAATTTTGTATATGAAGTAAACGGATTAGGATAAATATTGATATCTCCAAAATTCTGCATGGCTTTTATATCTCCATAATCAGTATTGGAAATTAACTTAATATTATCAATCATCCAACCTTGTTTATTATTTTGAATACTATCGCTAATAAAATTAAATCTAAGGATAACAGTATCTCCAGAAAATTCCTGATTGTTTTTTGTTACCTGTAATGACCAAAAAAAACTTGTAGTAACCCATGCATTTGATTTTCCTGAAAATCCTTTTTCTCCATTAAATAAAGTATCATTTATAGTGTATAAATTAATTCCTGTAGTATTTGGTATGAGACCAAAACAAGAAGAATCATTTATTACATTATCCCATGTTTTGCCATTATCAAAAGAAACTGTAAAATAACAACCATCGTTAAGTGTATCTGTATCAAATTTATGTTTAATTTCAACACCAAAACTCATCCAATAATAAACCGGATAATTAAATTCTCCAATTAGTAAATCGAAATAAGAACTATTATTAATCGGATAAAAATTAACAGTATCGGTTACAATAGCGTTAGGTGCAGAAAATGCAGAATCGAAAAAAAATTTATTTGGAATACCTATTTGCCATAAATTTTGTGATGAAGTATCAATCTTTACATATTCATAAGGATTTTCAAAACAAATTGTGTCGTGAATATGAATATTGCTTTGTGAAAAAGAACTTATGTATATAAAAATGACAGCTGATAAAAAAAATATTCGTTTCATTGATAAATTATTTTGTTTTTTCAAATATACAAAACTTATCAGATTATTTCAATATTTATTTTTTACAGCTATCTCAAACTAATTGGAATGTCGCAATTTAAAACATAGATTTTCACGGCAATTTATGATACGTAGTTTTTAAATAAAATTATAAAATAAAGTCCGTCAGCTGACGGACGTCCTGTTTATAGAAAATATTGATATACAGATAATTAAGTTCCGTAGGAACAACCTGTATTCATATTATCAATAATTTCATGCGTTTGTCCTGAGATTAAACGTTGTTGATTTGCAAGTTTAAAAAAAAATTAAAATGTATTTCAAAAATACGTAGTGCTTGAATGAAAACTCAATATTTTCGTAGTGGACTCATTATATACAAAAAATTAAAATTTGCCGGCCAACACACAAACTTTTTTATACTTTTTAACATTCCCGTTCAAGTCAAATACCTCGAAATAAACAACATAAATTCCAATTTTTGCTTTTTGATTAAAATCATCCAATCCGTCCCACGAAATAATTCCTTGTGTTGATAATAGTTCGTTTTTAACTAATCGTTTAATTTCCCTGCCATTAGAATCAAAAATTGTTACATTTGCCAAATAACCCGGCTCATTAAATTTATAATGAAAATTAATAATGTCGTTATATCCATCATTATCAGGTGAAAAAACTTCAGGCTCAATTGTTATCTCATTGTTAGTTGCAACAGTATCGGAATACTGTGAATTCTTGTAAGCCGGTGTAGCAAAGCCAACATTTTCTGCTGCCGAATGCCAGTTTGCGCTCTCGTTAGCAGGACGGTCAAAGTTGACTCTTTCTAAAGAAACTCCATCAACATCATTTAATAATGCAAACTGCATATCTTTATTATAGGAAAATTCATCAATAATATTTCCCAATTTATCAAGAAAAACAACTACACCCTCATCATCGTTAAACGAAGGCATTGAGCTTAGTTGAATAAAACCTTTCGGGTTAGATGTATAATATTGTTGTTTAACTTTCTCAATATCAGTTGTTAAGACAAGGTACTCTTTTGGAAAAAATAAAAATCCGGTTTCCGAAACTTGATAAATTGATTTTAAATCATTGGTTTCGTCATCGCGCGTAGCAATAAAAATATCATTAAGGTTTATGGTTTTATTTGAACGATTATAAATTTCAACAAAATCAACATTATTGGCAACAGGGTTAAAAAGCACTTCATTAATAATAAAATCAAGACTATCGGCAATTTCCGGTATAGCAAATTGTTGCGAATTATAAGCATCAATTATGTTTCCCGCACAATCAGAAAGCTCACCGGTTATCGATAATGTATAAATAGTATTGGCATCAAAAGCTTTATCAAAAGTTAATATTATTAATTTATAGATTATTTCAACAGGGTCAACCATAACAGGATTACCAACATTATTATCAACAGAATAAATTGTTGTATTCATAACAGTTGTAGTATCGAGAGATTCATTAAAGAATAGCTGAATAATAGAATCTGATAAAATTGCAATATTTGTTAGTTCGGGAGGAGTTAAATCAGGATTTGATGCAAAAACAGAATTCTTTTTCCCCGGAGTTCCACCGGTATTATCACTTGATGCAATCCAATTATCAATCTCTCCACTTGAATTATTGGGGTCAATTCTCTCTAATGACCATCCGCCGGTTTTCTTCACCTCATCCTGATACCATGCATCAGAATAATCAACTAATGAAATAACAATACCTTTGTTATCGCTAACATAAACCAATTGCCCTGTGTTTGGCAACGAAGGGAAACTTGTAATTCCTAAGGTATTACCATAAACGCTTAATGAACTATCTGCTGAAGTTGAGCATAAAATTAAATAACTGTCTGCTTTCATTTTTACAGTTGGAATATTTTTAGATGTTGTCCCCACTGTTAACTTCCAATTATTCAAATCAATATCTGATGAGGAATTATTGTAAAGTTCAATATATTCATAATCAGGAAGTTGAACAACAGGTTCAGGGTCACACATTATTTCATTAATGACAATATCGTTAGGTTGTGCTGTGTAATATGTAAATTCTGCTGTGATTGTATCTGTTTGATTACCACACAAATCAGAAACATTTGTTATTGTAACAATATATTTTTCAGAAGATATAAAATTATTTATAAAATCAAGGTTTACTATTGATTGGTCACTTTCATCAATTTCCGCATTTATCGGATTACCTATACCATTGTTAACTGAAAAATTATATTTATCTGCCTGTGATAATGTTTTTAAATATTCTGAAAAATGAAGATTTATATGAGTCGATGATTCTATATATACATTTAATAATTCAGGAGGTATTGTGTCAATATTTGGAGCATTTACCGAATTAATTTCTCCAGGTGTACCACCGCGTACATCAATTGAAGCTGTCCAGTTATTTATTGCTCCACAGGTATTGTTCGGGTCAATTCTCTCAATAGACCAGCCCCCATCTTCTTTATTTGCATCGTGATACCAATCAATTGTATAACTTACTTTTGATATTTCAGTATCGGTTTCATCTTTTAAAACAATGGTGGTGCCTGAATTAGTCAATGCTGTAGAACTTATTAACGCTAAGGTATTTCCAAATTGTTGTAAACTATATAGACCGTCTTCCGATGTA
>JAUVJB010000247.1 GCA_030592465.1 Bacteroidota bacterium
AGTGCTTGTCATGCTCAAAACACTGTTTGGCTGCTAAACGGTAAAAAACTTTCAATTAATGATTATAACATCAATAAATATGAAGATACGCAACATTTAGTTTATCAAAATACTAAAGGTAAAGAAAAACAGATTGATATTGATGAAATATTTTCAGTAACCGACAAAACAGGAAATGAAAACATTTTTTATAAAAAAGACTCGCTAACAGGTAATATTTTTACTACTGAGCAAATGCAAGATTATGTAAGAGGAGAATTTGAAGCTTATAAAAATTATAAAGCACCTTTATCTACTATTTGTGGATTTTTAGCAGGCGGTGTGTCTGTAATTGTTCCACTTGATAAAATGTTTTATGCTCCGCTAATACCCGGAGCTGCAACTTCAATTATTGGCTGTACAAAACCTACCGGGAATAAAATTAAAAACAAATATTCTGATTATGCTAATAACAATTATTACCTTTTAGGATATAAAGAAAGTGCAAAACGAAAACGCATAAACAACGCATTAAAAGGATCTGCTGTCGGACTGGCTACAGGTATTATTATTGCTTTTATTATTGGCAATTGATAAAACATAAAAGATATAATACTTTGAGAGGTTATATTTTGCACTTCGGCAAGCTCAGTAGAGCCGTAATATAATTTGTCCTTTGGCTTTGCCGTCATTTGTTGTCATTACGCTTCGCTATGGGGCAGGCAATTAATGACTATCAATGACAATTAATGACTATATATTAAAATTATAATTGTTTTATAGTATATAAATTAGCTCAAATTATTACGAAGCAGAGTATAAAAAAATAATTGAAATTAATTTGCATTAGCTAATAATTACCAAAAGGCATAGAAAACTACTTTTAAAAAAGAGATTATAGGAATATTTACAAAAAGAATACATAGACTTGAACGCCGGAAAAATCAATAATTATGAGTATAATTAACAAACTTGCCACTTCTATTGGCAGAAAAGACGATGTTCCAAATCAGGTATTAGCAAAAGAAATTGCATTAGCAAATGATAATAATGCAATAAAAGAATTAATTGAAAATTTGATAAACAACAAGGATAAAAACATAAAAAGCGATTGTATCAAAGTTCTATACGAAACAGGATATATTAAACCGGAATTAATTTCGAATTATTATAAGGATTTCATAAAATTACTGAAAAGTAAAAATAATCGTTTAGTTTGGGGCTCAATGATTGCACTTGATACAATAACTGAAGAAAAACCCAAAGAAATTTACAAAAACCTGATTGAAATACTTGAAGCAACAGACAGTGGCTCGGTTATTACTAAAGACCATGGCATAGGAATATTGATAAAACTTGCTTCAAACTCTGATTTTCAAAAAGATGCATTTCCTTTGCTAATGGAACAATTAAGGATATGCGTTCCAAAACAATTACCTATGTATGCCGAAAGATCATTACTTGCCATTAACAAGAATAACAAAAATGAATTTATTGAATTATTATATTCAAGAATGTCTGAACTCGAAAAAGACAATCAAAAAAAAAGAATAGAAAAAGTAATTAAAAAAATAAATTGATAATAATAACATTTTAATCAAGGAGGCGACTGATTGCCCCTTATGACCACAAATGAAAATCTTATACAGACAAACTGTCAGAAAAAGCTTTCATCTTTCGGGTTAGCATTAACCATCAATTAAAAAAAGGATTGCTGCTTTTCTCTTCGCCAATTGTTGTTTGCTCGCCATGTCCTGCATATACAATCACATCATCGGGTAAAGTAAATAACTTACTTTTAATACCTTCAATTAATGTGTCATAATCGCATAGAGGTAAATCAGTTCGTCCTATACTACCATTAAAAAGCACATCTCCGGCAAATAAAAAATGTTGTTTCTCGTCATAAAAAACTATGCTTCCGGGCGAATGCCCCGGCACATGAATTACTTTTAATTCTGAATTGCCAAATTTAACTGTATCATTATCTGATAAATATTTTCCGATTTTTGGAGGTTGTTTATCTAATGATATTCCCAGACTTGTGCCAAAAAAAACTGCTTGCTCAAGCAAAAAATCATCTTGCTTATGTGCTTGTGGCAATAAGTTATATTTCTCAAATAACAATGTATTTCCCAGAATATGGTCAATATGTAGATGAGTGTTTAAAACTTTAACAGGTTTTAAATTATTGTTCTCTAAAAAACTTATTAATTCTTGTTTCTCATTATCGAAATAACATCCTGAATCAATAATAACACACTCGTTTGTTTCATCGTAAACAACATACGTATTAACTTGAATAGGATTAAAAACAAAACTTTTTACTTTTATCATAACTAACTTTTTATCTTTATGAACTTTGAGATTACTCCGAAAACTATCCGCCAGCTGGCGGATTAGCCGATTAGCGGTTTTGTAATAGACTGACGTACAGATTTATATCTTTTGCCTTTTTATCAGATTACCCGCTTATCGGCTTTTCGGAGCGGATTCAACTTTACAAACTTTACAAACTCTTTGTTATGCAAAGACGCACGGTAGTGCGTCTCTACAAACTTTTAATATCAATTATTTTATTCAAAACAGCATAAATTGTAAGTCCTGATACTGTATGAATATCTAATTTTCTGGTAATATTTTTTCGGTGAGAGACAACTGTGTGAATACTAATAAAAAGTTTATCTGCAACTTCTTGGTTAGTCAAACCAAGAGCTATATAACGCAAAACATCTTTTTCTCTATTAGACAAAACCGAACTGGTACTATTTATTTTTTCAGTCTTAAGCAATGGTGCAACAATATCTTTAATTTGATTAATAATATTGCTTTTAGCCTCATTAATATCTATACAATAATCTGCTTCGTTTAAAAAATCCTCATCTTTATTTCTATCAATAAGTTTAATGATTTTTGATTTACTTCTTTCAATTTTAGAATTAAAATCGTTTACATCTAACGATTTATAAAAATCATAATTAATAATTACGAAATCAGGTTTTAATTTATTAATATCTCTAAAAAAGTTTCTTTCATTGTCAATCTCTTTAACTACCTCGAGTTTTGGTATTTCTTCAATAGTAAGAACAAGCCCTCTGCGAACAATAAACGACTTATTTGCAATAATAAATGTTACCCTACTCATCAGTACTGTTTTGATTATCATTTGAAAAATGAGATAATAAACTTTTTTCCATATTAAGAATTTTGGGAGCCATTACTTTTTCTTCTATCCTTGAATGGTCATTTACATCTTTTTCTAATTGAAAAAGCTTAACCAATACTTTGTTCCTGTATTTAAAATCAGCTGTTGGCGGTAAATATTTAATAATAAGGTTCTTAAGATCTAAAAGTTTTTCTTCAATATTAGAATGCTCATTCAGGTAATCACTTATTGAATAATTTTTCATTTGCTCAAAAAGTTCATCACTGATTTTTTTTGTTTCATAGGCTTTCTCAATATTTAGAACATAAGGGTAAACAACATCCTCTTCTCTGTTGACGTGTATTGTTAATTCATTTTTATACTCATCAAAAAAATTCAACAAAAGTTTAACATTTTCCTTTTGCTTAAAACAATTTTGATACAAATTAGTTATTAAACACTGAATTTCAGGAACAATTTGATTAATATAAAATTTATGAGTTTTCCTTAAATAACCAACTATTGAATGTATAGAAAAATGTTTGAGTTGAACATCAGTAAAATAATTTTCATTAGAACATGAGTTTACAATCTCAAGAAAAAAATAAGTATTAACTTTATACTCATTACATACCTCCTCAACTGACTTATCGCCAAAACCCAAAAGTATTCCAAAACGACTTATTATAGACAAAAGCAGGTAATTCTTATGAATTAAATCTGCCATTTTCATGTCTTTTGTAAATATCATAATTTAAAAATTTAATTTTCAAAAATTATATCAGAAGTTGAATCAATATTACTTTGATGCAAGGCTCTATCTAAAATATAATATTTATACATTAATGTATCGTAATTAAACAAAGTGTCATTTTTAGTATATTCAAACTTAACTTTCACATCGGCTTTTAATGTTTTATTTTGACCTTGTGGTTCAATATATGGTATAGTATAATTAGAAACAAGAATATTTTCAACTTCTTTATATTTACCATTATCTTTAACATATAAAGTCGGGAAAAAATTATTTTTATATTCATCAACATAAGGAGATATTGTATCAGATTGTTTTAAACCAATATCTCCATCGCCATCAACAAACGTA
This sequence comes from Bacteroidota bacterium, assembly GCA_030592465.1. Lineage (GTDB taxonomy): Bacteria > Bacteroidota > Bacteroidia > Bacteroidales > B39-G9 > B39-G9. The sequence goes on from JAUVJB010000247.1 coordinate 4,230, forward strand.
AATACTAATTCTACTGACTTAACTTCATTTTGTAAAACAGGTTCAATAAATCTATCAGTAGTATAACTTTTAAAATGAACTTCAGGAATATCAGAATATGTTTTAACTTTATGACAAGAAATTATTAATCCCATTGATAAAATGCTAAATATCAATATATTACAAATTTTTTTCATGTTTATTTATTTTTTTTTAAATACAA
>JAUVJB010000067.1 GCA_030592465.1 Bacteroidota bacterium
AGCCGACAAGATAAGATACAAGAACTTTTAAAGTGTATTAAATAAAAGTTTTTAATGATAATTAAATTTTGTAATTTTAGTAAATATTGAGTATTAACAAAAAATATAAATATTATGTCAGATAGAATATTAGAAAATGTAAAGCCCGGAGTTGTAACAGGCGATGATGTTCAAAAAATTTTTGAAATAGCAAAAAGAAATAATTTTGCATTACCTGCAGTAAATGTTATAGGTTCCGATTCAATTAATGCCGCTTTAGAAGTAGCAAGAGAAGTAAATTCACCAATAATTATTCAGTTCTCAAATGGTGGAGCAAGTTTTAATGCAGGTAAAGGGTTGTCAAACGATAACCAGAAAGCTGCAGTACTTGGTGCAATAGCTGGTGCAAAGCACATACATTTACTGGCTGAACATTATGGCGTACCTGTTATACTTCATACCGACCACTGTAAAAAATCATTATTGCCATGGGTTGACGGTTTATTAGATGCAGGTGAAGAGTATTATAAACAATATGGTAAACCATTATATAGTTCACACATGCTCGATTTATCTGTTGACCCTATTACTGAAAATATTGAGATTAGTAAAAAATATCTTAAAAGAATGAGTAAAATAGGTATGACACTTGAGATTGAATTAGGTTGTACAGGTGGTGAAGAAGATGGTGTTGATAATACGGATATTGATAATGCCCGACTTTATACGCAACCTGAGGATGTTTGCTTGGCTTACGAAGAATTAAGTAAAATTAGCAACAGATTTACTATTGCTGCATCGTTTGGTAATGTTCATGGTGTTTACAAACCCGGAAATGTAAAATTAAATCCTAAAATATTAGATAATTCACAAAAATATATTGAGAAAAAACATAATACAGATAAAAATCCTGTTGATTTTGTTTGTCATGGTGGTTCAGGTTCTGATAATAAAGATATCAGAGAAGCAATTGGTTATGGAGTTATTAAAATGAATATCGACACAGATACTCAATGGGCTACATGGAAAGGTGTTATGGATTATTATAAAGAACATAAAGATTATTTACAAAGCCAAATAGGTAATCCCGAGGGTGATGATAAACCGAATAAAAAATATTATGACCCGCGTAAATGGTTGCGTGCCGGAGAGGTTTCTATGATTGACAGGCTTAAAACAGCTTTTGAAGATTTGAATGCTATTAATAGAAATTAAAAAAAAGGATTAAAATAGATAAACCTTAGGGATTTGTTTTCATTAATGGTTTTTTATAAAAAACATACATAAGTTATATTAAGTTTTTATATATGAGTCCACTACAAAAAGTCATCTGCCAGTTGGCGGATTAATCATGCTGTTTTTTTTATCACAAAACTGTTAGGTCTTTTCATAGTGGACTCATAGATTATTTTTTTTCTTGTATGAATAGTTGTAAATATTACTTGATTTTATTTATTTCAGTTTTTATTATTAATAGTGTGTTTGCACAGACAGATACAACAAATCACTATATTGACTTATTTGATATGGATTTAGAACAGTTAAGTAATATTAAAATTACTACTGCTACAAAGACATCTGAAAAAATTAGTGAAGCCCCCTCTATTATTCGTGTCATTACACAAAAAGAAATTCGTGAATATGGTTATAAAACTGTTGGCGAAGCCTTGTCTCAAGTTCCAAGTTTTTCTGTAATTAACGATCATCTATCTCCAAATGTTGGTGTGCGTGGTATTAATGGGGGCATGCGAGCTTGGAGTAAAATTATTAAGGTAATGATTGACGGGCAGCCTGTTTCATTTCGTCCGTCAACTGCAAATTTTTTAGGTCGTGATTTTATACCTGTTAATCTTATTGAGCGTATTGAAGTTGTTACAGGACCCGGTTCAGCTTTATATGGTGCAAATGCTTTTCTTGGTGTTGTTAATATTATTACAAAAAAAGGTGAAGATATCAATGGTGGCAGCATATTAGCCGAAGTCGATTTAATAAACAATAATCTCGGAGGTGAAGCAAGTCTTGTTGTTGGTAAAAAAATTAAGAATGTCGATTTTATGTTCGGTCTGTCTGATGCAAATATTAATTCTTCCGGTTTACAAGTGCCAAACAGTTCTCCTTATTATTCTATTTTTCATGGAGAGAAAAGCAAAAATGATATCTCTCGCCCAAAAACTTTTTATGGCAAACTTGTTTTTGATAATAAACAATTAGGAACACTTACCTTAAATGGAAACTATCAGTGTCTTGACAGTTATGGTGAATTTCAGGATTGGGGTGTTTTAACCGGTGAAAACAGATATTCAATATACAATTCTTTTATAAAAACTCAACTTGATAAAAATTTTAGTAGCAATTTATCAGGTTCTGTATTTTTTGCTTATAGCAAAGGAGGTCCAAATAACAATGATCATCTTGACTACGGCTCTCCTGACTATTGGCTAAAACGAGAATTTGGGTATTCCGGTATTGATGCCGGAATTGAAATTAAACACCGTGTCAATAAAAAAGTAAATTTAACTTATGGCATTGATTATACAAATGACAATGAAAATTTACAAACACTTTGGACTGTAGATAAATTAACAGGAGGACGAACTCTTTCCGGCCAAGAATTTGGTGATACTATATTCTCAAATTTAGGACTATATTTACAAACAAAGTATAATCCAAGTTCAGAAATCGGTTTAATTGCCGGATTAAGATATGATAACCATAATATTTATGGCAATGTAATAAATTATAGGATAGGCTCTGTTTTTCAGTTACCCGATAACAGATATTTTAAACTACTTTATGGAACATCGTTTAAAGCTCCGGCAGCAGAGCAATTGTTTACAAGCAATTTAATTGCAGGGGGTGTTTATGGCAATCCAAATCTAAATCCCGAAAAGGCGCAAACTGTAGAAGTTTTATTTTCTGTGATTAATAAGAAAAATATTGCCGGAGTAGTTAATGCTTTTTATAGTATTATTGATGATAAGGTAGAGATTGGTCAGGTAGTCGGACATTCTGCACCCATTAATGCAACCTGCATAAATTCTTATGGTATAGAAGGAGAATTACATTGGAAAGTTAATAAATTTTCAGGTTATTCAAATATATCTTATCAACACACTGAAAAAGATAAAGATAATTTAACCAAAGAGGAGCAAAGGGTTTCGTTGACACCTGAATTGATTTTATCAAATCATATTAATTATTCAATACCAAGTTATCATTTGGTATTTGCACTTTCTCACAAATATATTGGGAAATGTAAGGCTTCTGAAATAAATATTATTTATAAAGGTGATATTTATTACCTTGATGCTTATAATATACTGAATTTCAACGTTTCTACTGTTAATTTGAAGTTTATTGATAAAAAAGAAACTATATTTTCTGCAAAAATTAATAATTTGTTTGATACTGATTATACTATGCCGGGATTTAGAGGTATTGATATTCCTTCGCTTGGCAGAAGTTATTGTTTAAAGATTGTACAAATGTTTTAAAAGAAAATATCAATTAAGAAAATAACTATGAAAAGAAAAATTTATTTCTCTGTGGTGATATTATTTTTATCACTATTTATAATGGGAACAAGTTGTAACAATAATACTTCTCCCGATAAAGAATATATTAAAATAGGTTTGTTGCTTCCACAAACAGGTGATTTGGGTGGTGATGATCAATACATGGGTAATGCCGCTCGTTTAGCAGCTTCAGAAATTAATGATGTAGGTGGCTTGTTAGATAAAGAGATTAAATTAATTTTTAAAGATACAGGAACAGATTCTGCAAAAGCAGCAACAGCCGCAACAAAAGTTATATCAGAAGATCATGTTATTGCAATAATTGGTGGTGATGCCAGCTCAGAAGCTCTTGCAATTGCCCCTGTTGCAATTAGTAATAATGTTGTGCAAATCGCGGTAGGTGCTACTTCTCCTGAATATACTAATCTTGATGATAATAACTATTGTTGGAGAACTCCTCCTTCTGATGCTTTTCAGGGAAAGGCTTTAGCAAAATATTTAAAACCCAAGTATTCAACAGCGGGAATAATTTATATTGATAATAGTTATGGTAAAGGATTAAAAAATGCCTTTAAAACAGCATTTGGGCTTGATAAAATTTTAATTGAAGTTGCTTTTCCTGAAAATCCTGGTACAGGATTCTCATATAAATTAGTAATTGATTCTGTGCTTGCTACCAATCCTGACATGGTTTTTGTCATTGCTTATTATAAAAGTGGTGCGTCAATTATTAATACTCTTATTACTGAAAACCATACAACAGATAATTGGTATGGTTCAGAGGCTTTAAAAAATAATGATTTTCTTACTGAGGCAGGCAACTCTGCGAATGGCTTAAATGGTGTAGCTCCTTTAATATCAGCAGGAAAGAGCGCCAACTTTTTTAGAACAAATTTTATAAATATATATGGCGAACAGACTTTCGATGCTTTGTGGGGTGGATACACTTATGATGCAATGGCTTTATTAGGATTGGCTATAAAAAAAGCCGGCGAATATACTCCAAATGCTATTAAAAATGCTTTGAGTGAAATATCAAACCCCCCTGGCGATACAATTTATGCAGGTGAGTGGGAAAAAGCTTTTAATATATTAGATAATGGTGGTGAGATTAATTATCAAGGGGCTTCGGGTGATATTGATTTTGACCAAAATGGCGATGTAACTGATACACGGTATGAGATTTGGGAAATTCAAAATGAAGAGTTTGTTCACGTTGAAGATATTAAATAAAATTTGAAATAAAAAATATAATATTTGAGTCCACTCCGAAAAGTCATAATTTTAAATTAGTGAGACCGCCAACTGGCGAATTTCTATTATTCAGATTAACAGCAATTTAATCATAATGTCTTTTATTATCACAAACCTGTTAGGTCTTTTCATAGTGGACTCATATTTTGTATTTTAGCAGATAAAATTCACGAATTTTATCTGATAGTCAATGCGTTAGCAAACAATAGACAATAATCAATTGTCAATAGAAAATCGCTGAAAGTTTTTATGCAGATGCTAATTAAATCTCATTGTTTTACTCGGACTCATTTTTGAAATTATCATAGATGGAATTAACAACATAAAAATGTTGCAATAAGACTGCCAATATTCAGTAAAAGGATACTCAACAGATTCAAATTTATTGGAACTTGTGATAAATAATACGATGCTTCATCTAATTTTAAAATTCCAAAGTGTTGCTGAATTAAACATAATAAAATTCCAATTACATTACCCCAAAATAAACCTTTAACAGTTAAAAATGAAGCTTGGTAAAGAAAGATTTTTCTAATGCTCCAATTTTCTGCACCAAGACTTTTTAATACGCCTATCATGGTTGTTCGTTCTAAAATAATTATTAATAAGCTCGATACCATATTAAATCCTGCTACTAATAACATTAAAATTAGAATAACCCATACATTAACATTTTGTATTTCTAACCAGTCAAAAATTTGAGGATACTTATCTTTTATTGTTGTGATTTTTAGTTTACTGCCATCTTTATTAAAGTTATAACCTGTAGCATTAAAAACAGTATTTGCCATTTTGTCTAAATCATCATAATTGTTAATTAAAATTTCAAAACCGGATATTTGATTATTTGTCCATCTATTTAGTTTCTGAATATGTGCAATATCAACAAGTACAAATAATTTATCAAATTCTTCAATGCTTGTTTTGTAAATACCTGATATTATGAACCTTCGCATTCGAGGAGGTTGCTGAATAAAAAACACTGTGATTTTATCGCCTACTTTAAGTTTAAGTAATGAAGCAATAGTTTTTGATATAACAATCTTATTACTTTTTATTGAATCGTTAACTGAAAAATGTTTACCTTGAATCATGTTTTTATCAAAAAATGACCAGTCAAAATCAGACCCGACACCTTTTAAAACAACAGCTTGTAACTCGTTTTTTGTTTTAAGTATTCCCGATTTAGTTGCATAAATTTGTATGTGTTTTATGCCTTTTATAGTATCTAATGAAGGATAAAATTTTTGATTTTTATTAACTGGTTTTGATTCAAAAGTATAATTTGAATCAAAATTACTGATTTGAATGTGCGAGCCAAAGCCAATAACTTTATTACGTATCTCAGTTTTAAAACCTGTTAAAATTGCCACGGAAATAATCATCACAGCCAATCCTAAAGCAATACCTGTTATTGCAATTATTATTATCGGCTTTGAGATTTTTTTTGTGCTTGTCTTAGTTTTTGTTATTCGTCTGGCAATAAAAAGTTCAGTATTCAATTTCTATCGTTTTAATTTAAAATTATCTACAAATGTAGTAATTTAGTCCTTTTAAATAAATAGTGTTTATAAAAAAAATAATATTTCGAATAATTGTAATTATTGCATTGCTGATTGTCTTATAGGTTAATTGATAAATTGCCTGCCCCGTAGTTTACCCTGTAGTGGAGTGTTCTTGGGCAAAATATGAACGTATCGGGGTTATATTGTTATGTGTCACGCTCTTTCGGATTAAAATGGTTACTATTTTCTCTGGCTGTCGCTCGTTTGTAACGAGTGCCTACAAAAATGCCATTTATAAATACAGAAGGTAATTAAAATTTATCGGAAACATTACAGGATTTTAAAAAAGTTCAAAAAAAAAGTTAACAAGCGCTCGTTACAAACGAGCGACAGCGGATAATGATAAAATTTTGTATATCAGAATAGCACCACGCTTTAGCGTGGTAACTGATTAAAGTAAATAAATTTTTAGTCCGCTTCAGCGGACTTCTAATAACATATAAAACATAAAAAATTATATTATACACTTAAATTTAAATTGTAAACCGGAATATGAAAAATACCATAAATTTTATCGTTTTAATATTTGTTTTTTTACAGATTGATTTGTTTTCAGGATGCAATTTTTTTTCATCTCACGATAAAGATGACTTAAAACAAACTTCAGTAATTGTTGGTGCAGAAAGTACTAATGAGTATTTATCTGAATTAAAGAATAAAAATGTTGCAATTGTTGCTAATCAAAGTTCGTATATAAAACATACACATATTGTAGATTCATTACTATCGTTAAATATCAATATTGTAAAAATTTTTACACCTGAGCATGGATTTAGAGGTGCTGCCGATGCAGGTGAGTATGTTAATAATAATATTGATAAAGAAACGGGTATTCCTGTAATTTCATTATATGGCAAAAAGAAAAAACCGCAATCATTTGATTTGCAGAATGTTGACATTGTAGTTTTTGATATTCAAGATGTTGGTGTTCGGTTCTATACTTATATATCGACAATGCACTATGTTATGGAAGCATGTGCAGAGAACAATATTGAATTAATTACCTTAGACCGCCCCAATCCAAATGGTTTTTATATTGATGGACCTGTTCTTGATACAAATTATCGCTCGTTTATCGGCATGCACAAAGTACCGTTGGTTTACGGGATGACAATTGGCGAATATGCTATGATGATTAATGGCGAACATTGGTTAAAAAATAATAAAAAATGCAAGTTGCATGTTGTTACTTGTAAAAATTACACTCACAACACTTTATATAATTTACCGATAAAACCATCCCCGAATTTGCCAAATATGACTGCAGTATATCTATATCCTTCTCTTGGTTTGTTCGAAGGCACTGTTGTTAGTGTGGGCAGAGGAACAGATTTTCCTTTTCAGATAATTGGTCATCCCGATTTTAAAAACTGTAAGTTTAGTTTTGTTCCAAAAAGTATTGTTGGAGCAGCTAAAAACCCGAAGTTTAAAAATGAGAAATGCTTTGGTTTAGATTTAAGAGATAAATATTTAAAAAAACAAAAAATTGATTTAAAATTACTTATTGACGCATATCATAATTTGAATATGGGAGATAATTTTTTTAATTCATATTTTGATTATCTTGCTGGTAATAATGTTTTAAGACAACAAATAATTGACGGATTATCTGAAAAAGAAATTCGAAAAACTTGGCAGAAAGATTTAAAGTCTTTTAAAAAAATTAGGGGGGAATATTTATTATATCCTTAAATTGCTAAATTGTTAAATTGTTATATTGTTAAATGGTTAAATTTCACACTGTTTTAAGTTTGTAACTTAAAACGTGAGTCCACTCCGAAAAGTCCTCTGCCAACTAACGGGCGAAAGATTAAAAGCTATAAATCTATAAATCAGTCTGTTACAAAACCAATAGTTGGATAGAAATTGATAATTTCAGTTTTCGGAGTAGTCTCACAATTTAACAATTTTAGCAATTTAACAATTCAATTATTTGCCGGCTGGCGGACTGTGAACGGTTACAAAACTTTTATCTTTCAACTTTATAACTACCTATCAAAAGTGTTTCCCAATAGTTGAAACTAGTTCAAGTGCATTAATTGGTTTTGAGACATAATCGTTGCAGCCGGCATTTAAAATTTTGTTAATATGTTCAGTCTGCACATAAGCTGTTTGTGCAATTATCGGCAGGTCTTTTCTAAATTTTCTAATTTGTTTTGTAGCCTCTACTCCATCCATTACAGGCATTTTTATATCCATTAAAACAACATCAATGTTTTTATTTTTTTCACATATTTCAACAGCATGCTTGCCGTTTTTTGCCCATAATGATTGAATCTGAAACTTATTTAAGATTTCTTTTATTAGCATATAATTAACTTCAAAATCTTCGGCAATAAGAATTACTTTGTTTTTAAATTTATTTCCTGTTTGAGTTTCCGGTTTTTTAGCAATAGTTTCATTATTGGTTTGTGTAATTACATCAACAGAACAAGGAAGAGTAAAATAAAAAGCCGAACCTTTGCCAAGCTCAGATTCTACCCAAATCTTACCCCCAAGTAAATCAACAAGGGCTTTGCAAATTGATAGTCCAACCCCCATACCGCCGAAATTGCGAGAATAAGAATTATCAAGTTGTCTGAAATTTTCAAAAATTATTTTTTGTTTGCCTTTTTCTATACCAATACCTGTGTCTTTTACATAAAAAATTATTTTATTTTTTGTTTCAATTTTATAACCAAATTCGATTTCGCCTTTTTCGGTAAATTTAATTGCATTATCAATAAGATTTGATATTATTTGTGATAGTCTTAATTCATCAGTAATAATATTTACTTTTTCATAATTTTTAGGTGTATTGAGAATAAAATCAATCTCTTTTTTATTTATTTCAGTTTGATGTTTTTTATATAAATTTTTAGATAATGATTGAATATCACAATCTTTTTTAAATACTTTTAATTGATTAGATTCTATCATTGAAATATCAATAACGTAATCAATAAGTGATAATAAATGCTTTCCGTTAGTTTCAATAATTTCTGTAAACCTTTCACGGTCTTTGCGAGCTAAATCATCATCATTAATAAGTTGACTAAATCCCAATATTGCATTCAATGGAGTGCGAATTTCATGGCTCATATTTGCAAGAAAAGCTGATTTTAATTTGTCTGCTTCCTCTGATTTTTCTTTTGCAGCTATTAGTTCTTTGCGTACTTTTTTCTGATTAGTAATATCTTTTTTTACTGCTATAAAATGAGTTATTTCGTTGTTTTCATTTTTTATAGAAGATATAGAAGCTGATTCATAGTATATTTCACCGTTTTTCTTTTTATTACATAATTCGCCGCGCCATATTTCGCCCGATTTTATTGTATCCCACAGCTTCTCATAAAAGTCTTTGCTGTGAGCACCTGAGTGCAAAATATTCATGTTCTTGCCTAAAACTTCATCTGAACGATAACCCGTAAGTTTTGTAAATTCAGGGTTCACATATTCAATATTCCTGTCATAATCAGTAATGATGAAGCACGAAGGAGAATTAGAGATACACTTTTGAAAAATATTTAATTTTTCTTCTTTTTTTATATCTTCGGTAATGTCTTGTAATGTACCTATTACTTTTACAGGTTTATTATTTTTATCATATTCTAATTTTGCTATTGAGTGAATATAAACAATTTTATTATCGCTTGCCCTTTTTATTCTAAATTTAACATCATAATTTTTATTATCATTAATGAGAGCTTTAAATATTGTAAATTTTTTTTGTTTATCTTCATCAATAATTGCATTGTTAAATTTTTCAAAAGGTAAAGAATTCGAGTCGTTGTTAAACCCATAAATTCTTAAAGTTTCGTCAGAAACATAATCAATATTAGTCTTTAAATCTAATTCCCAACAGCCTATTTTCCCAATCTGTTGAGCTTGATTAAAAATAGATGTCTGTTTTATTAAAGACAACTCATTATCTTTATCTTTAGTAATATCATGAATAAAACCCTCTATTGCCATGGGTTTACCATTATCATCAAAAATGAATATACCATCTTCCTTAACCCATTTAACTTGTTTTGTTTTTGTTAATATTCTGTATATTATTGAAAAAGAAATTTTGCTCTTTTTAGTTGATTGCCTTTGCTCATCTGCATAATCTCTGTCGTCGGGATGTATGAGGCTTGAGTAATCTGATAAGTTTTTTAAGTCATCCTGCTTATATCCGGTTAGCTCTAAACAATTTTGGGTAATAAATTCTAATTTATATTTTTTCCTGATATTAAGCCTGTAAACTATTCCGTTGTAGTTACTTATAAGTTTATGAAAAAAGATATAATCTTTGTTTAATTTTTTAATTTCTTTGTTATAAAATTTTTGTATATAGAATTTATAATTAGAAATTTTTTTTCTGTAATTAAAAAAAATGATAATTATAGCAACAATTAATAATAGAATGAAAATTGAGATGAGCCAAGTATCGTTTAATATGAATGTTTTATACATGGTATTTTTTTTAAGAGCAATAAAGTTAATATTTTTTTTTGAAATTAAAATTATTTTTTTTAATATTATAAAATTAAAATTTAAAAAATGAAAAAATTACTTTTATTGTTTGTCAGTTTAATTTATGTGCAAATAACATTTGCACAAAATGAGTTACAAACACAGCCCATTACCGATATGAAATGGGGCGTGGATTATAATATTCATGTAAAATTATCAAACGATTCAAATTATATTTTTGATGTTAATGCATTATACCATTCAAAAACAGGAATTAACGATTCGTTAAATAGAGTTACTTATTATCCGGTTAGTTTAGACAGGGATTTTGTAAACCAACTCAAAAATAATAAGATTGATTCTGTTGTTGATACAAGTTATAATCAAAACGATTCTATTTCTAATGCTACACTTTGGAGTGCATTACATACAACAATCGGTGGAGGATGGATACATTTTCTTAACTGTATGTTATATAGTCTTGAGTCTCAGCAATTAAGTGTTACTGCACCTTTAATGAAACGTCTAAAAAGTAAATGGCGACCTAAACCAATGACAGAGACATTTAAAAGGACACGAAAATGGAAGTTTTATATGCCTGTAAATCAGAAATATGCAATTAAAGAGTATAAAATAAGAAAGAGAAAAGCACAGTTATCCGATATTAATTCTGTTCCTCCTGAGTTTATTGAGTTATTCCTTAAAACGAATAATAGAGAATATAATCAGTTAAGAAAGGAACACAGATATAACAAATTAGCAAAAATAGATTTGGTGAAAATATTACTTGGGGCTAATTATCTTGGCAAAAGTCAAATTGAATATATTAGAAGCTGTGTTTTAAATTCTGTTTTACGATATTCTGTCAATCAACTACCTTCTGTTATTATTTTTGATGATTTTAATGCTGCTGTTGCAATGACTTTAGATAAAGAGGGTTATAGAATTGAAAAGATTGTGTTTAATGATGCAGTCAAGCTTGATAAAGAACAAATTAGTATAAGAAAAAGTAAAATTATTGCTGTTGTTAATAGTATTAATGAAGCAAACGATAAAATTTTTAAAGATAATTTAGAAAGATACTATCATTAAAATTGATTATTGATTATTGACTATTGATTATGCAAATTTAGTGTGCTGAATTTTAATTCGTTATCCGATTAACTTAAAGCCTAAAATTAATTATAGCTGCAGATTTACATTTTTTTGTATCTGAGACAATTTTTATAAATTACCTTAAATCCATAAATTTTGTCTCGTATTTGTTTATTTTTTCATAAAAACTTTACCAAAGTTTCAAACTTTGGTAAAGTAAGCCTATTAATAAAATTGAAATAGCATAGATTTTTCAATTTATTGATAATCAACAAATTGATTATAATTTACTATTATCTAAAATTTAACAGTGACACGGATAAAAAAACCACAGATTCTTAATTTATTTAGAATCTGTGGCTTTTTTTATAAAATAATTAAAAAAAATTATTTCTTTGGTTTAAGCCAACGGTCTAACCAGTTAAAGAAAGTACGTTGCCATAAAATTCCATTTTGAGGTTTCAATACCCAGTGATTTTCTGAAGGGAAGAATAAAAATTCACTTGGAATACCTCTTAGTTGCGCAGCATTAAATGCTTCCATTCCTTGTGTATAAGGTATTCTGTAATCTTTTTCCCCATGAATTATTAAAATAGGAGTGTCCCAATTTTGTACAAATTTGTGTGGTGAATTTGCATAAGAATTTTGTGCAACTTTATTATTCAAATCCCAGTATGCACCGCCATTTTCCCAATCATCGAAAAACATCTCGTCAGTTGAACCATATTCTGCAGTAGAATTAAATACACCATCGTGAGAAATAAAAGCTTTAAATCTTTTATTATGATTTCCGGCAAGCCAGTAAACAGAATATCCACCATAACTTGCACCTACTGCACCGAGATTATTTTCATCAACAAAAGGTTCTTTTTTCAATTCATCAATAGCACTAAAATAGTCTTTCATGTTTTGACCACCATGGTCTTTACTTATTTGGTCTGTCCATTCTTGCCCGAAAGTTAAAACACCACGACGGTTTGGGGCAACAATAATATATCCGTTAGCAGCCATTATTGAAAAATTCCATCGATAGCTCCAAAATTGACTTAAAGGTGATTGTGGACCACCTTCGCAGAAAAGTAATGTCGGGTATTTTTTCGATTTGTCTAAATGAGGCGGGTTAATAACCCATGTTAGCATTTGTTTATTGTCGGTTGTGGTAACCCAACGTTTTTCAACTTTTGCAGGTGCTATTTGATCTAAAATATCTTTATTCTCAAAAGAGATTTCAGTTTCTTTACCTGTTTTTGCATCTACTCTGTATATTTCGGCAGGTTTTATCATCGATACTTTTGTGCCAATTAAACAATTATCTGCGAGAGCAACAGAATGGTAATCGTGAACACCTTTTGTGAC
>JAUVJB010000140.1 GCA_030592465.1 Bacteroidota bacterium
AATGACAGCAAAGCTAATGACAGCAAGGCTAATGACAGCAAAGCCAATGACAGCGAAGCTAAATGACAGCGAAGCTAAATGACAGCAAAGCCAATGACAGCAAAGCTAAATGACAGCAAAGCTAAATGACAGCGAAGCTAAATGACAGCAAAGCTAATGACAGCAAAGCTAATGACAGCGAAGCCAATGACAGCAAAGCTAATGACAGCAAGGCTAATGACAGCAAAGCCAATGACAGCGAAGCTAAATGACAGCAAAGCCAATGACAGCAAAGCTAAATGACAACAAGTGACTTGAAACAATCGACAACAAATAACGAATCATAATACACCAAAAGCAAACGGGTAAAATATAACAATAAAAGTTATTTTACATCTTCAATATCGAAAATTTTATTTCTATCCCATTCTAACCAATATTTTATTGAAAGTTCTCTGATAAGCTTCCAGTAGCCTGAAGTTAAATTTCCATATTCAACAATTCCTTTACTTATATCTGAATGCACCTGTTGTGAATATTCTTTTTTTAAAGTAAATTTTTTTTTAACTCCGTTGTAGATGAAAATTGCTTCGGGTCGGGCAATTGTATCATTTGCAATTGATATTACACCATGTCCAAGTGTTGCTCCAGCACCTATTTGTAAACCATCGTTCATGCATCCTATTGGTGGTTTGTTGCCGGCAAATGAAATTACTTGAAGTTGGTCGATTGGTACTTTGAATATTTCTCGTGCCTTCAATCCCATCTTTGCTCCAACTGTTGAATATATTCCAAGATGTTGATGTAACTCGTCTGTTAAAACACATGCACGCCATTCTTCAGTGCCATATTTTTTTATTATTGTGTCCATTAACTGTCGCACATCATATTTATAATCTTTTGGATTAATTGGGAATTTATCAAAAACAACATTTGTCTCAAATTCATAGTCTTTATCAAGAATTTTCAATATTTTTTCGCGTACAGCTTTTGCATTGTAATCTTTATTAATACTAAAATTAGGGGTTTTGGCAATTGGCTGTATATCAAACAGTTCGGGATAAAGGAAATACACAGGAATTAAATCGTCCCAGAGTTTTGCATGCCCTGATTTTACTGTATTTAATGCTTCAGCATTTTTATAAGCCTTTGAAATTATTTGAGCGTATTTTGTATCAATATTAATTATTGAATCGAGAAAGGTTTGATTAAAAACTGCTGATTTTTTATTTAAGTATGATATTACATTAATATTTATATCTGTTGTAAAAACAGAGTCTGCAGCTTTCTTGTTATATTCATAATTAAAGCCGGTGAAAGGATAAATGCTTCTGTTATACCAAATTACTTTTTTTATTTTATTTTTTATTTTTTTTGATGACTTTAATATGTCTTGCAAATTTGTTAGTGGTCCAAGACAAATAATTGTAATCGGTTCCGGATATGATTCTAATTTATTAATTATAAGTCTTGTTGCATCAATCCTATTATAATTATTATTTGTTTTATCTCCCCAATAAATATTTTCAGATAATTTACGCCATGCTGGTGGCGGAGTTGCAGTTTTTTTCCCGGCCGCGGTTTCAATATTATCTGTTTTTAGATAATGCAACAAATTATTTACTTTTTCTAAACCTTGTTGAGGAGACAAATTACCATCGGTTGTTGTGATAGATAGTATGTCTGCATTTTCAATTGCTATAAAAAGACTTATAGCCCTTAAATCATCAGCACCTGCATCAGTATCAATTATTATAGGTATTTTGGTGTCAATTGATTGTGTGAAGCCGGTCTTAAAAACAAATATTAAAAATATTGCAATTAATAAGTGTATATTAATTACATGAATATATTTTTTAATAAATTGTTTTATCATAAATAGAAAATATAAATAAAGTTTATAAGAAGATTATTTACGTTAAAAAGAAATTTCCCAAATCTTGAAGATTTGGAAAATTTGATATTCAACGTTGATGTTTATTTTATATAATTTAGAACCTCGCTCTTTCGGATTTGCAATCCGAAAAGGCATAAATTAATTAATATTATGAACACTAATTTCCTATTTTTCTTTGTTTAAATTATTTATCTCATCAACTAATTTTACAGCATTTTGATACAAATCCTCATTTAATTTTTTAAAATGTTGTTTTGTAAGTGTCTTATTATCTTTACCGTCAACATGATTTACTCTTGTAATAAATTCTCCTTGCATTTTTATTGTATCAGCAATAATCTCTTTAATTTTATCATCATTTTTTTTTGGAAAAAAATAATTGTAAGTGAAACATTCTGAAATAATTTCATAAGATAAGCAGTTGATATCTTTTTTTAAGTTTCTTCGATTTGCCATAATGTTTATAAATTTTAAGTTTGAAATTATTTATAAAAGTATAAAATTATTTAATAATAACATATAAAAAAAATTGTATTTGCTGATTTAATTTCCGATTAATTAAAATTGTTAATAACTAATTATGTCAAATAAAAATAAAAAATCAAATATTCAGTTTTATATATTAGTTCAGAGTATTCAGGATAAATTTAAAAATCATAAACCCGCAAGGTTTTGTTCCTGAAGCATCAGCAATTTTCTATTGCTGATTTACTATTGATTATTTGTTTTTAGCATGATGAATTTCAATGACTTAATGTTTAAAAATCTAAAATTAAATAAATGCTTGAACATCAAAAGATTATTGTAAAGAATGTAAGTCATAACAAAATTCTTTTTGAAAAAGAAATAAAAAAATCATTAAAATGGTTAGATAAAAATGACTTATTGGCATTTAATCAATGGGTGGTTGCAAATTTATATGATAAATACCCTGATATTATTTCAAAATATTTTGAAAAGCCAGCCGCATAATTTTATTTATTTTTTTGCTTTTTTAATGAAAAATTTAGGCAAAAAGAAAAATATTCTTTTTCTTTAGGTTTGATAAAAAGTTAAAAAATCAGATAATGAAAAAATTCTTTATTTTTTTCCTCTTAATTAGTTTAATATTCTTGGTCAATAATGTTAGTGCTCAGAATAAAGAAGCACATAAGCCGTTAAATAGAATTCTTTTTATATTAGATTGTTCACAAAGCATGATGTCGAGTTGGGAAACAGGCAGAAAAATGGATATTGCAAAAAAAATATTAATAAAAATGGTTGATAGTCTTGAAAAAGTCGATAATGTTGAGATGGCTCTTCGATTATATGGACATCAGTTTCCTGTTCCTCCTCAAAATTGTGATGATACAAAGCTTGAAGTACCTTTTGAAAAGAACAATGCAAGCAAGATAAGGCAAAAACTTCGATATGTAATACCCAAAGGAACAACACCAATAGCTCATTCGTTAGAATTAAGTGCACACGATTTTCCCAAATGCGATGATTGCAAAAATATTATTATCTTAATTACTGATGGAATAGAATCTTGCGATGGTGATCCTTGTGCTGTTTCAAGAGATTTACAAAAAAAAGGCATTATTTTAAAGCCTTTTGTAATAGGTATCGGACTTGATCCTGAATTTAAAAAAACGTTTCAATGTGTAGGTCGTTATTATGATGCTTCAAACGAAGAAAAATTTAAGGAAGTGCTTAATGTTGTTGTTTCTCAAGCTTTAAATTCAACTACTGCTCAGGTAAATCTGTTAGATGTTTATGGGAATCCTACAGAGACTAATGTAAATATGACTTTCTATGATGATTTTTCAGATAAAATGCGTTATAATTATGTTCATACTATAAATAACAGAGGTAATCCCGATACTCTTTTACTCGACCCGTTGTCTGATTATAATCTTGTTGTGCAAACTATACCTCCTGTTGAATTAGACAGCATTCATATTACTCCGGGTATTCATAATATTATTGCTGTTGATGCTCCGCAAGGTTATTTAATTATGAAAAAGCCTAATACAAATCTTTATAATGATTTAAACTTTATTGTTCGTAAATCAGGCGAGATGAATACTTTAAATGTTCAAAAAATTAATTTTAAAGAGAAATATATAGTAGGAAAATATGACATTGAAGTATTTACATTACCGCGAATTTTTATTAATGATGTTGAGATTAAACAAAGCTATACAACAACGTTACAAATACCTGAGCCCGGAATGATTACTGTTTCTCTATCATCACCGGGATATGCAAGTCTTTATGTTGAAAAAGAAAATAAATTAAACAGGATTTATAATTTAAAGGATAATGTTGTACAAGAATCAATAATATTACAACCCGGAAGATATCGACTTGTGTATAGAGCAAAAAATGCAAAAAACACACTATATACTATTAATAAAGTATTTAAAATAACTTCGGGTTGTTCAATTAGGCTGAAGTGTTATTAGTTAAGTTTATTGTAAATTACTAAATTATTTAATTGTTTGACGTTTAATCTCTCCATCGCGGGTTAATAAAAGTATAGGTAACAAACATTTATAAGGTTTTATGAACTAAATATAGAAATTCACAAAGATTAAAGAAGAACTAAAATCTAAATTATTTAAAAACGGGAAAAATTCTTATCCTGCAATGGCAATTATATTTAAAAATATATCTTTTATAATAAATTGGAGTTTAGCTTTTTATTTGCTAACGCCATTCAAATATCATGGTGTATCATTATTATCATTTATTTATCTATTGATACTGATAGTTGTTCAAATTCTATTAAAAAAACATAATTGTACATCTTGTTATTATTATAATAAATGGTGTCATTTAGGATGGGGAAAATTAGCATCATTCTTATTTAAACAAGATTCAGGCAATGTTATTATAGGGATGAGACTATCATTTAGTTATATTCTTCAATTACCTGTTATTTTTATTATCTCAATTATTTTTTGCTTTGTTTACGAGTTTACTACTATTTATATTATAGCAATTTTTATATTTGTAATTATTAATATACTTCAAGCTATAAACAGAAAAAAAACTTGCAAAACGTGTAAAGCACGTTATATTTGCTCAGGTAGCGCTGCTAAAAAATGAGAAACGCAAATATACTGTAAATGGTTATAAATTGCGTTTTTATTAATTTATAAATTGCAATACTTAATATTCAAAATGGTTATATGGCTTTATGGTTAAATGGTTGTTGGATAACAATTTAACGATCCGCCAGCTGGCGGACAATAAAACCATCTAACCATTTATATAGTAGTAATAAAATACTCAAAATATGCCCATGCTAAGTATAGTTTTTTTATTATTATATTTCAATTATTATTTACTTTTGTACATTATTTGACTATAAAATTATCAATACACAAGAATGTGATTTTATAATGAAACGTGATCCGTCAGCTGACGGATCTGACAATAAGTTTTTCTAAAATTTAAACAACTAATAATCAGCTAATTACAAAAAAAAACACATGAAAAAATATATCTCAAAAGAAAATAAAGATACACGTTCCGGTTTTGGAGCAGGATTATTAGATCTTGGTAAACAAAATCCAAATATTGTAGCTTTAGTTGCCGATTTAACCGGCTCATTAAAAATGGATGCTTTTGCAGATGAGTTTCCAAAGCGTTTTTTTCAAGTGGGTATTGCAGAAGCAAATATGATGGGAATAGCAGCAGGTATGACCATTGGCGGCAAAATACCTTTTGCAGGCACATTTGCTAATTTTGCTTCAGGACGAACTTACGATCAAATTCGTCAATCAATAGCTTATTCAAACAAAAATGTTAAGATTGCAGCTTCTCATGCGGGATTAACACTTGGTGAAGATGGAGCAACTCATCAAATACTCGAAGATATCGGGTTGATGAAAATGTTACCTAATATGACAGTTATTAATCCTGCCGATTATAATCAAACCAAAGCGGCAACAATTGCCGCTGCAAAACATGTTGGACCTGTTTATTTACGTTTTGGAAGACCTAAAGTACCAAATTTCACACCTGAAAATCAAAAGTTTGAGATTGGTAAAGCTATTCTAATGAACGAAGGTACTGATGTAACTATCTTTGCAACAGGACATTTGTTATGGAAAGCATTAGAAGCTTGTCAAATTTTAGAAGACAAAGGTATTTCTGCCGAAATAATAAATATTCATACAATTAAACCTTTAGACCAAGAAGCAGTCTTATTATCAGTAGCAAAAACAAAAGCTGTTGTAACAGCCGAAGATCATATGATGAATGGAGGTTTGGGCGACAGCATTGCTCAACTTTTGGCAAGGAAACAACCTGTTCCAATTGAGATGGTTGCTGTTAACGATACTTTTGGAGAAAGTGGTACTGCCGAAGAGTTAATGACTAAATATGGAATTAACACCGAGAATATTGTTCTATCTGCTGAAAAAGTGATAAAACGTAAATAATTAATTCTCATTTATATGTCGGATTACTCTGATAAAGAGCTTCTTTCTTTTTTTCGTAATAACGAAAAAAGAAACTATGCTTTTAATCTTTTGGTAAGAAAATATCAGGAGAAACTATATTGGCATGTACGTAGAATAGTTATTAACCATGAGGATGCTAATGACGTGTTGCAAAATACTTTTATTAAAATTTTTAAAGGTTTAGATAACTTTAGAGAAGATTCAAAACTATATACTTGGCTTTATCGCATTGCAACTAACGAGGCTATTACCTTTTTAAACAAAAAAAGAAAAAAATATTTATTACCTATTGTTGATGTTGAAAACAAACTTGTTAATTCATTACAAAGCGATGTGTATTTTGATAGCGATGAAATACAACTAAAACTACAAAAAGCTGTTTTGTCATTACCCGAAAAACAGCGATTGGTTTTTAATATGAAGTATTATGAAGAAATGAAATATGTTGAAATTTCAGATATCTTAAATACATCAGTTGGTTCTTTAAAAGCATCGTATTTTCATGCTGTGAAAAAAATTGAGAACTTTATAAAAAAATAAATTTATGTATAAAAAAAATAATTTAATAGATTAAACCTTTATTTAAAAAAATAGTCATATAATAAAAAACTATGGAAGATTTATCGAAAATAGCACCCAATCTTTCAAAAATAAAAAAAGAGAACAGCTTTAAAGTTCCTGACAATTATTTTGATGATTTCCCTACTATTATTCAAGAGAAGATTAGTACAAAACCAACATTTTCTTTTTCAAAATATTTATTTTTTATCTTCAGACCACAATTTATTGCAGTTTTTAGCTTAATCGTTATCTTCTTTGTTTCATATTCAATTTTTAATTCTCACCTAAAAACCAATACACTTAGCTCAAACGATATTGCCGAGTATATTGAGCAAAATCAATATGATTACGATGAGGATTTATTTGTTGATGTTATTGTTAATGACCCCAATATTGATATTACTGATGATAGTGATAAAAATAATAAAGAAATTACAGATTATTTAATTAATAATGATATTGATTATTCAACTTTAGTTAATGGACTTTAAATTTTAATAAAATGAAAACAATGAAATTTTTAATAATCGTTTCTATTTTGTTCTTTCAATTTACTGATGTTTCAGGACAAAATCTTAATAATAAAAAGGAGAAAATTGAGGTTCAAAAAGTTGCCTTTATTACTTCAAAATTGCAATTAACTCCTGAAGAAGCACAACAGTTTTGGCCTGTTTACAATGAGTTTGATAATAAGAGAGAAAATCTAAATAAAGAAAAGAACAAAGAAATAAGAAATTATGTTCTTAATAAAGATAATATTTCCGATAGTGAAAGCGAGAAAGTAGCCGATGATTTTATTCTATATGGGATTAAACTTGCTGACTTAAAACAAGAGTATCATTTAAAATTAAAAAAGG
>JAUVJB010000006.1 GCA_030592465.1 Bacteroidota bacterium
AAGAAAACGTCAAAGACAAGGCTTTCGATCCGCCAGCTGGCGGATGAAATCAAAAAGTTTACTTTCGTAAATGATTTGTTTCAAAAGCGAGAATAACGCAGTATTTGGCGTTTACTTGCAAAGACTATATATAAAAAACAATTATTTCCTTTATGATAAATAAAATTGGTAAATATTTTTCATTAGTGAAATTTAGTCACACAATTTTTGCAATGCCATTTGCATTTATTGGTTTTTTCTTAGCCTGCAAAATATCGGGTTCATCAATCAGCATCGTTTTATTTGTGTTGGTTGTTTTGTGTATGGTTTTTGCTCGAAATGCTGCAATGTCATTTAACCGTTATCTCGATAGAGATATTGATAAAAAGAATAAAAGAACTCAATTAAGAGAAATTCCAAGTGGTGTTATTAAACCAAAATCAGCCTTAGCTTTTGTTATTATAAACTCAATTTTATTTATTGCTACAACATATTTTATTAACAGTTTATGTTTTTATCTTTCGCCTGTTGCTTTAATAGTTATTTTAGGATATAGTTTTTTTAAAAGATATACTGCTTTATGCCATTTTATTTTAGGAACAGGATTGTCATTAGCTCCTATTGGTGCTTATTTATCAGTTACAGGCAGGTTTGATTTATTGCCTTTGTTATTTTCTGTAATAGTATTTTTTTGGGTAAGCGGTTTCGACATAATCTATTCTTTACAGGATATTGATTTTGACAAATCAGAAAATTTGAATTCAATGCCGACATTACTTGGCAAACGAAAAGCATTGATTTTGTCAGCAATTTTACACATTTTTTCATCAATAGTTGTTTTATATATAGGATATTATGCTCATTTTGACGTTTTTTATTGGATAGGTGCAGTAATTTTCATTGGTCTGCTTTGGTATCAGCATTCAATAGTAAAACCTTATGATTTAAGCAGGGTAAATATAGCATTTGCTACAACTAATGGCATTGCAAGCATAATTTATGCTGTGTTTACTATCTTAAATTTATTTTTTTGAGTTAATTTACAAATTCGCCTTCATTGCATTCTCCAAATTTAGGTATTGATATACTTAACTCGGTTATAATTTTATCCGTCAGCTGACGGATGCCTGCCCCTTAGCGAAGTTTACCCCATAAAAAGGTTTACCCTGTGAAATTGCGAAGCAACATTTAACAGGGAACGACTATACTGGGGCGTATCGGGGTCATTATGTGTCATTAAGTAGTTATGAATGACAGTGAAGCCAAATGACGGCGAAGCTAAATGACAACAAATGACCCCGTGAAATATTGCTTCTCAATTTCACAGGGCAGGCAGTGAAACAAATGACCCTGATGAAATAACCTGAATCAGGATTTCACGGGGCAAGCAAATTACAATACGCAAAATATAACCGCACAAATATACAACAACAAAAGTTTTAAATTTTTTTGTGGTTTTTTTTAATAAATGTTATTAAAAATAAACTTCTTAATAACAACGAATATAATTTATAGTTAAATTTGCAAAAAATATAAAAAAACAAAAAAATTATGTTCACATTTATAATTTCAATTCTAACTTTAATCTTAGGGTATTTAATTTACGGTAAATTTATTGAAAAATATTTTGGGGCTGACGATAACATAAAAACTCCGGCCATACGTATGGCAGATGGTGTAGATTATATACCAATGCCGGTCTGGAAAATGTACATGATAGAATTTTTAAACATCGCAGGATTAGGTCCTATTTTTGGTGCGATTCTAGGTGCTATGTATGGTCCTGTTTCTTATGTATGGATTGTATTGGGCTGTATTTTTATGGGTTCTGTTCACGATTATTTTTCAGGCATGTTATCGGTTAGAAACGATGGTGCAAGTATTTCTGAAGTCGTCGGTAAATATCTTGGTACAGGATTTCAAAATTTCTTAAGAGTCTTCTCAATATTATTATTAATATTTGTCGGTGTTGCTTTTGTTACAGGTCCCGCAGGTTTGCTGCAAAGTTTAACAGGTGGTAACAAAGCTATTTGGTTATACATTATTTTCGGGTATTATATTATTGCTACATTATTACCAATTAATAAAATTATTGGTAAAATATATCCGTTTTTCGGCTTTGCTTTACTTGTAATGGCTGTCAGCATTGCCGGAGCAATGATAACCAAAGGCGCCACAGGCACATTATCATTACACGAATTATCATTTTCCGACTTTAAAAATTTTCATTCTAATCCTTCACAAAACATTTTGTTCCCAATGATGTTTATTGTCATTTCGTGTGGTGCAATTTCAGGATTTCACTCTACACAAGCCCCTTTAATGGCACGATGTATGAAAAAAGAACGCTATGGCAGGCAAGTATTTTACGGAGCAATGATTTCAGAAGGTATTGTAGCACTTATTTGGGCAACAGCTGCAATTAATTTCTTTCATGGTGCAGATGGACTTAACGCTACTTCATCAATAGCCGGTCATAATCCTGCATGGATAGTTAATGAAATTTGTAACACTTGGCTTGGTAAAGCAGGTGCTGTTTTTGCAATTATTGGTGTTGTTGCATGTCCTATAACAACAGGTGATACTGCATTTAGAAGTGCACGACTTACTATTTCTGATATTTTCAAATTTAAACAAGCAAACATCAAAAACAGACTTATTGTTAGTATTCCTCTTTTTGTCGTTGGTTTTGTTTTATCGCAATTAGAATTTTCAACTATATGGAAATATCTCGGACTTTCTAATCAGGTTCTATCAACAGTTGTTTTATGGACAGCAGCCATGTATCTCGCTACTCATAAAAAAAATCATTTACTGTTATCAATACCTGCTGCTTTTATGACTGCAGTTTGCCTTACTTATTTAATGGTAGCTCCTGTTGCTAACGGAGGTCTATCATTGCCAATATCAACAGGTTATTCTATTGGCATTGTAGGTGCAATATTATCATTTATATGGTTTATATTTGCTGCCAAAACCAAAAATCGAATAAAAACATCAATCATTTCAAAATAAAAGTTATTTTTGTAACTCAAATTTTAAAAAAAAATTATAAAAAAATGAAAAATCTATCAACTATTGCAAAATTTTCAATTGCTACAAATGTCATATTAATTATTGCTATTGCAGTTTTATTTTATTTACACTATAGCTCAACAACAGACTCATCAATAATAAAAGAGAATGCAGCTGTTAAAAAAGTAGAAGGAACTAACTCAATGCAAATAGCATACGTAAATATTGATTCATTACTTTTGAATTATAAATTATCTGAAGAGTTAAACGACGAATTTTCAAAAAAACAAGAAAAAATAAAAGCTGATTTACAACAAAAAGCTGATAAATTTCAAAAAGAAGCTAATGATTTTCAAGACAAGGTAAAACGTGGTGGTTTTCTTACTCAACAACGTGCCGAAGAAGAACAACAAAAACTTGTTGAAAAGCAACAAAAATTACAAATTCTGCAAAACGACCTTAGTAATAAGTTGCTTAATGAACAACAACAAATGAATCTTCAGCTTTATAATAATATTACTGAATTTATTACTGAATATAACAAAACGCATAAATATAAATTTATTTTAAGCAATACAACAGGAGGAACCCTCTTATATGGTGATCCAAATTGTAATATTACTAATGAAGTTCTTTTAGGTCTTAATTTAAAATATGACGAAGAAAATAAATAATATCTGTACGAAAACTTTGTAACGTGTACTATACTTAAAACAGATGGGAATATACTTTACAAACTTTTAAATTGTTTTACTGTTAAAACTTGTCCGCCAGCTGGCGGATAAAAATTTAAACCGTTAGTATAATATATCTTTACACTCTGAAAAATTATTATTTACATGTGTTTTGCAGATTATTATTTAAATAAGTATAGAATTTATCCCGATTATATAAAAAACTCTCCTGACAAAGATTTGAATATAATAATTTTTATCCCATGTTATAATGAACCAAATTTATTAAATACATTAAACTCATTATTTAATTGTAAACGCCCCAAATCACCTGTTGAGATAATAATTGTTGTTAATTCGGCAATTGATGAAAACAATGAGATTATTGAAAATAACAAAAAAACATTGCAGCAAGCAAATAAATGGATTAAAGAACACAACAAAAAATCGTTTAGTTTCTATACTATTTATCAACCTGACCTGCAAAAAAAATATGCAGGCGTAGGCTTTGCCCGAAAAATAGGCATGGATGAGGCTGTAAGTCGTTTTAATAAAATTAACAATAAAACCGGAATACTTGTCTCATTTGATGCTGACGCAACTTGTGATGAAAATTTTTTAATTGAGATAGAAAAACATTTTGCAAAAAACCATAAAACAAAAGCATGCTCAATTTATTTTGAACATCCTATTTCAGGAACAGAATTTTCAGACAATATTTATAATGCAATAACTCAATATGAGCTTTATTTACGATACTATAATTTAAGTTCACGATTTGCCGGTTTCCCTTTTGCTTTTCACACAGTAGGCTCAAGTTTTGCTGTGAGAGCTGATGTTTATGCCAAACAAGGAGGTATGAACAGAAAAAAAGCCGGCGAAGATTTTTACTTTTTACAAAAAATTATTCCTCTTGGTAACTTTACCGAAATAAATACAACTCGCGTTATTCCTTCACCACGACCATCAAACAGAGTGCCTTTTGGGACAGGTGCTACAATCAAAAAATTTGAGGAAAATAATTTAACACATTTATATACATATAACTTTCAGGCATTCCTCGATTTAAAATCTTTTATTTCTGATATTGATAAACTTTATAAAATTGATGATTCAAAACTTAACGTTTTTTATAATGATATACCGAAAAACATAAAAGATTTTTTAATTGCTAATAATTTTGAGCAAGCCATAAACGATATTAATAATAATTGTGCAAACTTAAAAAATTTTAAGAAACGATTTTTTGCTTGGTTCAATGCCTTTAAAATACTAAAATATATGAATTTTGTACATGTCAACAATCTTAAAAAAAATAAGATAGCAGAAGCAAGCCGTCAGCTTTTAAAAAACCTTAAGCTTAATATTGACATACCAAATGACGAGAGACAGTTGTTGAAAATTTTTAGAGATATTGAAAAAAATCGAATATTAAATCTGCCAAATTTGGGAACTATTTCAAAAAAATAAATCTATTCGTACAATTTATAGAGGCGTGAGAGATGTAAAATTTTTCCATGTATATTGCAAAAATTATATGCTTAATTTATTTTTATTAATATTTTTTGCATTTGCTCCCATATTGTCGGGGTCTTAAAAGAAGTATATAATATACTCTGCTTCGTAATAATTTGAGCTAATTTATATACTATAAAACAATTATAACATTAACATATAGTCATTAATTGTCATTAGTAGTCATTGATTGTCATTAATTGCCTGCCCCGTAGCGAAGCGTATCGGGGTCATTAATTTATTGATTGTCTTAAATTGTCAATAAAACTAAATGACGGCGAAGCCAAAAGACAACAAATGACAGCGAAGCTAAATGACCCAGAGAAATATTGCTTCGCAATTTTACGGGGCAGGCAAATTATATTACGGCTCTACTGAGCTTGCCGAAGTGCAAAATATAACCTCTCAAAGTATAATATGTTACTTTTTTCTATTATACCATTTCCAAACTTTGATTTAATTCAGATAAGTATAAAACCTCCTCTAATATTACTCTCCTGAATAAATAAAATTTTCTTTTAAAAAATTAACTTAATAATTAATTTGATAACTCATTTATAGTTAATAAATTTAGACGAAATTCGATGATTGAAATAAAATTTATGTTTAAATAAACATAGAGGTTAAATAATGGTAATAAACTTTTATTAGCAGATAGCTCCTGTAAAATCGATAAAATGAAATACAAAATCACTCCTTTTAATATACTTTCAATACCGATTATTGCTATAGCATTTATTTATTTATTTACTGACAGTCATGGTCAAGGTCATGCAGTGCAAATTTTACTTTTTGTTGAAATAATTATAGGATGTAGTATATTAATCTTATTTCCTGATTTTCTCCTTCAATTGTTCATAAAAAAATACAAAACAATTATTTTTATTGAGATAATAATAATTTTTATTGGTCTTTTTGCAGGCATATATCAAACAAGAACCCAAACATTGATTATAGATGACGAGTTTAACAAAAGCTACATCACAATAATTTATGGAGTAAAAAATGAACAAGACCTTTCAATATCAAAATTGACTTTTTCAAAAACAATTAAAATTCCTGATAATGGAATATTACTTACTTCGTCCGATTTTGAAGAAAATCTGCAGGACACTGAAATAAAAATGGAATCAGGTACTTCACCTAAGTCAACTATGCGCCTACCCGATGCTCAATTTGCATCAAATGGCAAAATTTATAAATTTAGAAGCTGGAAAATAAAACAAGAAGCTTATGCTGCTTCTTACTCCGGAAAAGAATTGGAAGAACTTAAAGTAAATTTAAAAAAGAAATTCGAATTATTAAAACCAAGCAGGTAACAATATATATTGCTATCATGGTTTAAGGTTGTAACTTAACCAACTTAATTATTAGCACAATATTTTCTCAAATATTATTATCATAAATAAGCTATTTTTTAAAAATGTTAATATCTATTTAATTATTAAGCCGCTAATTAATTTAACAACACAGTTATAATTAATAATTTTGAAATTTCAATCACAATAATCAATAAACATGAGCAACACAGCAATAAAAAAACAAGTAATAGTTTTACAAGATCTTGGTGTAACAAAACAAAAATTTGAAGAATTTAGTTGCTTTATATAACAATTTTACATATATTTATTGCTATGAATTATTCTGCGAGAACTGATATTGGTAAAAAATATGACCACAATGAAGATGCCTTTGTCTTACCCGAGCCGAATAAAAAATATAATGTAAAGAATCCTGACATAAAAAATAAAGGGAAATTGTTTATATTATGTGATGGTATTGGAGGAGCAAATGCAGGCGAAGTAGCTAGTGAACTAACTGCCAATTGGATATTTAGAGACTATTACTCTACGGAAAATAATAATATCAATTTAACAAAAAGATTAAAAAATATTATTCAATCGGTTAACCTAAAAATTATTCAGCTTGCTAATGAATATGAAAATTACCAAGGAATGGGAACAACACTTGTTGCCACATTATTTCTCAATAACACAACTTATATTTATTCGGTGGGCGATAGCAGAGCATATCTATTTAATGATAAAAAATTACAACAAATTACTGAAGACCATTCTGAAGTATGGCAATTGTATAAAGCAGGTCTAATAAGTAAAGACGACCTTCGTCACCATCCAAGAAACAATATTATAACAATGGCATTAGGTAATAATATAAATATTGATATTCAACAATATGAATGCAAATATAACAAAGGAGATATGTTTCTGATATGCAGCGATGGACTTACAGATATGGTAAGCGAAGAAGAAATAACAAGAATACTTAATAAAGATGAATCGTTAGATAAAATTTCAAAAAATCTTATACAAGCTGCTAATAAAAATGGAGGAAAAGACAATATAACAGTTATTGTTATTTCAGTTTAAAAGTAAGAAAGTCAAAAGTCATAAAGTGCTAAAGCAATACCTTATTAGATAATCAGTTAAAACTCTGAAGTGAAATGGAAATTTATCTCGGGAAATTTCTCTTGAGCCATTTGTAATGAATAAGCAGAATCGGCAAGAAAAACATCACGTTGGAACTTATCTTTGGCAATAAATTTATATTTACGATTTTTAAAATCAGAAAGTTTAGCCTCATCATCGCTGTCAAACCAACAAGCTTTATATAATGAAATTGGTTCATATCTGCATTGAGCACCATATTCGTGTAATAAACGGTATTGAATTACTTCAAACTGCAAAGCACCAACTGTGCCAATAATTTTTCGCCCGTTAAGAGTGCTTATAAACAATTGAGCAAGTCCCTCATCCATTAACTGAACAATTCCTTTGTTTAACTGTTTCGACTTCATTGGGTCGGCATTTTCAATATATCGAAACAATTCAGGAGCAAAATTCGGGATTCCCGTAAAATGTAATTGCTCACTTTCGGTAAAAGTATCACCAATCTTAAAATTGCCTGTATCGTGCAAACCAACAATATCGCCGGGAAAAGCCTCATCAATAACCGATTTTTTAGATGCCATAAAAGCAGTAGGGCTTGAAAATTTTATTTTCTTGCCCGAACGAACATGTAAATAATTTTTGTTTCGCTCAAACTTACCGGAACATACCTTAACAAAAGCTAATCTATTACGATGATTCGGGTCCATATTTGCATGAATCTTAAATACAAACCCTGTAAATTTTTCCTCATCGGGATAAACAAAACGTTCAATTGTCTTACTTTCTTTTGGCGATGGGGCAATATTTATAAAACAATTTAGCAACTCCTTTACACCAAAATTATATAAAGCACTGCCAAAAAACACAGGAGATACTCTTGCTTCGCGATAATCGTCTAAAATAAAATCAGAATAAACACCATTTATTAAATCTAACTCTTCACGTAAAACATCAGCCGCATCTTCTGTAATGTAATAATCTAAATCTTTACTCTGTAAATTGAAAAGCTCAATAGGTTTCTCTGCTATTTGTTTGTCGCTTTGAGTAAAAATGTTTAACTTATGTTCGTAAATATTATAAACACCTTTAAATTTTTTACCCATTCCGATAGTCCATGATAATGGACGAACTTTAATCTTTAATTTCTCTTCAATTTCATCAAGTAAATCAAACGGGTCTTTACCTTCACGGTCTAATTTATTGATAAAAACAATGACCGGAGTATTACGCATGCGACAAACATTCATTAGTTTTTCAGTCTGAGACTCAACTCCTTTAGCAGCATCAATAACAACAATAACACTATCTACAGCAGTAAGAGTACGATAAGTATCCTCTGCAAAATCTTGGTGACCGGGTGTATCTAAAATATTTATTTTTGTACCATTATATTCAAACCCCATAACAGATGTTGCAACAGAGATTCCACGCTGACGTTCAATCTCCATAAAATCGGAAGTAGCCGTACGTTTAATCTTATTCGATTTCACTGCACCGGCAACATGAATAGCACCTCCAAACAAAAGCAATTTCTCTGTTAAAGTCGTCTTGCCGGCATCAGGATGACTAACAATTGCAAATGTACGGCGTCGTTTTATCTCATCAATAAATTCCATCAGTTTGTATTTTTGGATATAACTACCCAATTAAAAATTTTCTCTAAGGGGGCACAAAATTAATATTTAAAATTATAATATAATATTTTTTGTTTTAAAATAAATTTTATCATTAGATAGTTCTTGTTTTTTTGTATTTTGCATCAAAAATGAAAATGAAACGAATAGCTGTAATTTTCTTATTATCTTCAATCCTATTTTTATTTTCATGCAATGAAATTGCTAAAAAGGACAAGGTAAAAAACGAAACTTCAAAAGTTATAACATCAGTTCCTCAATGGGCAAGGGAATCTGTGTGGTATCAAATCTTCCCTGAAAGGTTCAGAAATGGCGACATGACAAATGACCCTACTGCCAAAGATATTTTCGGAACCTATCCCGACGAAATACCTAAAAACTGGAAAACTACCTCTTGGAGTAGCGATTGGTATAAACCCGATGACTGGTTTAAAAATTCACATTTATCTAACAAATGGGATAAATTGCAACTTCGTCGATACGGAGGTGATTTACAAGGTATTCTTGATGAGCTGGATTATATTAAAAATCTTGGTATTACAGCAATTTATTTTAATCCGCTAAATGATGCACCGTCTTTGCATAAATACGACCCACGTGCTTGGCGTCATATTGATATGAATTTTGGTCCGCATCCTGAAAATGATAAAAAAATTATTGCCCAAGAAAATCCCATAGACCCAAAAACATGGAAATTAACAGGAGCAGATTCACTTTTTCTCAAAGTAATTAAAGAATGTCATAAAAGGAATATAAAATTAGTGATGGATTATTCGTGGAATCATACAGGAAGTGAATTTTGGGCTTTTAAAGATGTAAAAAAGAAAGGCAAAAAATCGCATTATGCCGATTGGTATGAAATAAAAACTTTTGATGACCCGTCAACACCGAAAAATGAATTTGCCTATGATGGATGGGCCGGCATTAAATATTTACCTGAGCTGAGAAAAGACCTTATAGGCAATCCTGACGAGCTTCCTCGTAGAGGAAATTTACACAGCGAAACGGCAAAACAACATATTTTTAATGTTGCCCGACGATGGCTCGATCCAAACAACGACGGAAACCCTGAAGACGGAATTGACGGTTATCGACTTGATGTTGCCGAAAAACTCCCGCTCGGTTTCTGGCGAGAATTCAGAAAAGTAATTCGAAAAACAAATCCTAATGCCTTACTCATCGGTGAAATTTGGTGGAAAAAGTGGCCTGAAGAATTGCTTGCTCCTAATGCTTATCTGCAAGGCGATGTTTTCGATTGCATTATGAACTACCATTGGTATAGACCTGCACGACATTTTTTCGCATCTGCTCCCAACCGAATGAAACCAAGTGAATTTGTAAAAATTCTACAAAATAAAATGCAAGGCATAGATATAAGCAGGCTTCAAGCTATGATGAATCTTGTTGACAGCCACGATGCACCACGAGTTTCTACATCATTATACAATCCGGGCAAATACAAATTCCGGGCTAAACCTACAGAAACCCCAAATTATAAAATTGATAAACCCGATGCAAATACACGTAAAATTCAAAAAATGTTGTTGATTCATCAATTCACTTATATTGGCTCTCCGCATATTTGGTATGGTGATGAAATCGGGATGTGGGGTGCTGATGACCCCGATTGCCGAAAACCTATGGTCTGGGCAGATATAAATTATGATGATGAAACGCATCACCCATTAAATAAAACTCGAAAAACTGACAAAGTTGAGCAGGATACAGCTTTACTGAATTTTTATAAAAAACTGATACAAATAAGAAAGAAAAATCCGGCTTTAATTTACGGGAACATAAAATTTATTTTGTCTGACGATAAAAACAACACTTTGGCTTACAGCCGAATTTATAATAAACAAAAAATCATTGTGATTTTTAATAATTCAGATACCAAAAAGACAATAACAGTTCCTGCTTCAAACGGAAAATATGTTAATGCTATTGACGAGAAACAAATTTTCAAAGTTGATAACAATACTTTAAAAACTAATTTGGCAGGGGAAACAGCAGTTATATTGATAAAAATTTAGAGTAAATTTAAAGATTGAAACGATTCTTGCTGGCATCATGGCTATCGCTCGTTTGTAACGAGTGCTTACAATAATTCTATTTATAAATACAGAAAATAAATAAAGTTTACAGGAAATATTACAGGATTTCCAAAACACTTCAAAAAAAATAGTTAACATGCATTCGTTACAGACGAGCGTCAGCAGGGACTTTCCCGATGTCATCAGGATGCGACAACGTTTCTTAAAACAAAAAAAGTCCAAACTATAAAGTTTGGACTTTTTTTGTCGGGGTACCAAGATTCGAACTTGGGACCTCCTGCTCCCAAAGCAGGCGCGATGACCGGACTACGCTATACCCCGAAAAAAGCTTTGCAAAAGTATATTATTTTTTTATTTAAACAAAAAAATAACTTACTTTTTTGCGGAGAGGGGGGGATTCGAACCCCCGGTACATTTTCACGTACGCAAGTTTAGCAAACTTGTGGATTAAGCCACTCTCCCACCTCTCCTTAGCCTTAAATAATGAGGCACAAAAATATAAAATTAGATAATAAACACAAAATATATTATCTAATTTTTAGATTTATTTTTTCTTATGAGAAGAAGGATTTGCAATAGCATCTCTCATTGTTGTATCAGCTTCAATATTCTTCATTTTTAAATAATCGAGAATACCAAGATTACCTTCTCTAAATGCTTGTGCCATTGCTTTTGGCACTTCTGCTTCAGCTTCAACAACATGAGCTTTGGCTTCTTGCGTTTTTGCTTTCATCTCTTGTTCAGTAGCTACTGCCATTGCTCTTCGTTCTTCGGCTTTAGCCTGTGCAATATTTTTATCTGCATTTGCTTGATCCATTTGTAATACAGCACCAATATTTTTACCTATATCAATATCGGCAATATCAATAGATAAAATTTCAAAAGCTGTTCCTGCATCAAGACCTTTTTCTAAAACAAGTTTTGAGATTGAATCAGGATTTTCTAATACTGCTTTATGAGAATCTGCTGAACCAATTGATGATACAATGCCTTCACCTACTCTTGCAAGTATAGTTTCTTCACCTGCACCTCCAACTAATTGTTTAATACTGGCTCTAACAGTTACTCTTGCTTTACAAATCAGCTGAATACCATCTTTAGCAACAGCTGTAACAGGCGGGGTGTCAATAACTTTTGGGTTAACCGACATTTGAACAGCCTCAAAAACATCACGACCTGCTAAATCGATTGCTGTAGCCATTTTGAATGACAAATCAATATTAGCTTTTTGTGCTGAAACAAGAGCATGAGTAACACGAGGAACATGACCTCCTGCTAAAAGGTGAGCTTCTAAATCGTTTCGGTTTAATGATAACCCTGCCTTAGTACTCTCTATTAACGACCTTACTATTACTGAAGGTGGCACTTTTCTAAAACGCATCAATACTAATTGTATTAATGAAATTTTTACTCCTGAAACTAAAGCAGAAAACCATAGTCCGATAGGAAAAAAATACAGAAAAATTATAGCTGCAGTTAGAACAGCAAACACAATAATGACATACATAATTATTTATTTTTTAGTTTAACAATAATTTTATAATCTAAAATCTTTTCAACTTCAATTTCAACATTCTGGTCAATAAAATGCTCAGATTTAGCTTCTACGTTTTCACCATTTATCAGCACTCTTCCCATTGGAGCTAAACGCGTAATTGTAACACCGCTGTCTCCTTTTTTAACTTTATCTTCATCAATAATATTAGTTTTACTTTCAATTTTTGAATGAAGCATTAATTTGCTCCAAGTTTTTGATTTTAATGAAAAGTAAAGAGATAATATAATAAATAATATTACTCCGAGAAGTATATAATGACCAACGGTTGTTCCAAATTTATCGTATGCAAAATATATTCCGCCGGCTAAAAATAATATTCCCCCAACACCGGCTATTGTCGTTCCGGGAATAACTAGAATCTCAAGAAGTACAAGAAGTATTCCTAAAGCTATCAATAATATTACAGCAAAAACAGTCATTTATTCAATTGTTACTATTAAATCTTTTTCCTGCAATTCTTGTTTCATAACATTAAGTTCACCAAGCTTTCCTTTTTTAACATCACATTTTCCTTTGTAATGAGTAATATAAGCACATTGTTCAGCTTGAGAGGATTCGTGATTACATATTTCAATCAACGATTCAATAACATAATCAAAAGAATGAATATCGTCATTATGCAATATCAAAAATTTATTAAGTCCACCTCTCTTCGATGATGCTTCATCCATTTTTGGACTATTAATATAATCTGCATTCATAATTTTATTTTTCTTATTTCAAAGTCAAAGATATTGTTTTTTTTTGTAAGTAAGATATAGAAATGCAATTTATTGACTAATATTTTAAATATAGCATATATCTATGATACCATTATGCTAATTAGTCCCGATTACTCGGGATAATGTCCATTTTCTTCATTACTCGCTCTTTTGGATTTGTAATCCGAAAGAGCGGTTTATATGGCTTTATGGTTAAATGGTTGTTGGATAACAATTTAACAATATAACAATATATTCAACCTATAAAATAAGTTGTATCGCAATAATCCCGAATGTTCGGGATTTTAGAGTTTTCTTTCAAATACTATTTATCTTCATCATACAAAAATTTAGTTTCATTAATTAATTAAGTATATTTGTATATTACAAAATAGAAAAATTTTAATACTTTCAAATGGCTGAAAGTTCTGATTTATAATGAGTTGACAAAACCGTAATAATACACAAAACAAACTCTAAACGAATAAATATAGTTATGGCAAAAGAAAAAAATGATGACAATGTAAAAAACGAAAAAATAAAAGCTTTACAACTGACTATTGATAAAATTGAGAAGAATTTTGGGAAAGGGACAATTATGAAATTGGGCGACAATGCTGTTGAAGATATTCCCTCAATCTCATCAGGTTCACTTAATCTAAACATGGCACTTGGCATTGGAGGTTATCCAAGAGGCAGAGTAATAGAAATTTTTGGACCCGAATCGTCAGGTAAAACAACAATTGCCATACATGCTATTGCAGAAGCACAAAAAAAAGGTGGGACAGCAGCATTTATTGATGCGGAAAATGCTTTTGATCGTTTTTATGCTGAAAAATTAGGTGTTGACATTGACAACCTTTTAATTTCTCAACCTGACAATGGCGAACAAGCTCTCGAAATTACAGACCATCTCATTCGTTCGGGTGCAATTGATATTATTGTTATTGACTCTGTTGCAGCTCTTACCCCAAAAGCTGAAATTGAAGGAGAAATGGGCGATTCTCGAATGGGATTACAAGCACGGTTAATGTCTCAAGCCTTACGTAAATTAACTTCAAACATCAGTAAAACAAATACCTGTGTTGTTTTTATTAATCAACTACGTGAAAAAATCGGTATAATGTTTGGTAATCCTGAAACCACCACAGGAGGAAATGCTCTTAAATTTTATGCAACAATACGTTTAGACATTCGCAGCATTGGAAAAATAAAAGACGGGGAAAATATTATTGGCAACAGAACACGAGTTAAAGTAGTAAAAAATAAAGTTGCACCACCTTTCAAAAAAGCTGAATTTGATATGATGTTTGGCCAAGGTATTTCAAAAATCGGCGAAATTGTTGATTTAGGCGTTGATTATGATATTATTAAAAAGAGCGGCTCGTGGTTTAGTTATGGCGACACTAAACTCGGACAAGGTCGCGAAACTGTGAAATCTCTTTTAATGGATAATCCTGAACTATCTGAAGAGATTGAAAATAAAATAATTGATTCAATGAAAAATTAATTAAAATCTGCACGAAAACTAAAATTGTTCTTTCGGGTTTATAATCCGAAAGAACAGTCAAACATAAATCTCAAATTACCGGAATTTAGCTTTATGAATGTGCATTAATTCTAATTTCACTTTTATAAGAATATTTTAAATTTATAATGAAAACATCACATAAAAACTTCCTAAATTTTTTACTTATCCTTTCTTTATTATTTGTATTGTTTTCATGCCACGAAACAGATAAACAAAACACATCTGACAAACAATCCCAAAGCTTCGGGATTGAAGAGAACGACACATTGACAATTGAAAAAATTTCTAAAAAAATTAGAAAAACACCTAAAAATGACGAGCTTTTTTATGAAAGAGCAAAATTATATTTTAAAAATAGAGATATTGACAATGCAATTAATGATTTGAAAATTGCAATGAAATTAAATTCTTCAAAACCAACATACTACACACAACTTGCTGAATATCAGTTATTAAAAGGGAATTCGGAAGAATCTAAACAAATATTGGAAAAATGCGTCAAAATTTTTCCGGAGAACACAGACGCCTTGTTAAAATTATCAAATCTTTATTTTTATTTGAAAGACTATAAACAATCGTTTAAATATTTAAACAAAGTACAACAAATTGACAAACACATTGCTCAGACTTATTTTATTAAAAGTCTTATATATAAAGAGGTTAAAGACACATCAAATGCAATAAAAAATCTTCAAATTGCAGTAGATAATCAACCTGATTATTATGAAGCTTATATGCTTTTAGGATTGCTATATGCTGAAAAACACGACAGCATTGCAGTTGATTATTACAAAAACGCAATAAATATTGTACCAAAAAGTATTGAAGTTCACTATAATATTGCTTTCTTTTATCAAGAAAATAACCAATATAAAAAGGCTATAGATGAATACAATTTTATTTTAAATAATATTGACAGCACTCAACAAAATGTTTATTATAACATTGGATATATATATTTAATATATCTTAATGAATATGAAAAAGCTATTCCTTACTTTTCAAAAGCCATAAAATGCGACTCAAACTATTATCAAGCATATTATAACAAAGGATATTGCTACGAACTTTTAAAACAATACAATAAAGCAAAAGAGCAATATCAAATATCACTTGATATTTATCCAAATTATGACATGGGTATTAAAGCTTTAAACAGATTAGATGAAATTAAAAAAGAATAATTACATAAATAACCTAAAAAATTCTATTATGAAAAAAACAAGCATCTTGAAACAAAAGAATGTTATAAATATGATGCTAATTCTATTTAGCTTATTGCTATTTATTTCGTGTAAACAAAACACTGACAACAAAACAAAACTAACTCAAAAAAATTTCATTAGTCAACTTACTGAAGAAGAGATAAACAATGGTATTTTAACTCCTGAAATTATGTGGAAATTCGGAAGAGTTAGCGATGCACAACTTTCACCTGACGGAAGGAATATTGTTTATGGAATTACACGTTATAATGTACCAACAAACAAAAGCAACACTGATATTTATTCAATTTCTGTTGAAGGAGGAACTCCAAAACAACTTACAACCCGTATTGGAGGCGAATTTAATCAAAGATGGACTCCTGACGGTAAAAAAATCGGATATTTATCAGATAACAGTGGCTCTGTTCAGTTATGGGAAATGAACACTGACGGGACCGACAAACAACAAATTTCTAAAATTGACGGAGATATTAATAGTTTTGAATATTCTCCTGCAGGCGAGCACATTCTTTATTGTAAAGAAGTGAAACTTGAAAAGAACACTCATGACTTATATCCAAATTTACCACTCGCCAACGTGAAGATAATAACTAATTTAATGTATCGTCATTGGAATCACTGGGATAACTATAAACACAGTCATATTTTTGTTGCAGATTACTCAAATAATAAGATTGCAAACAGCAAAGATATTATGGAAGGGGAACTTTGGGATGCTCCAATGGAACCATATTTTGACAATTCTGAAATGACATGGAGTCCTGACGGCAAAACCATTGCTTATACTTGTAAAAAATTAATTGGTCAAGAATATACAGTAAGCACAAACTCTGATATTTATTTATTTAATATTGAAACAGAAAAAACAACAAACCTTACAAAAGAAAACTTAGGTTATGATAGGTATCCACGATTTTCACAGAATGGTAAAAAAATTGCTTGGCAAAGTATGGAAACTCCCGGATACGAATCTGACAAAGATCGTCTTTTCGTTTACGATTTCACAACAGATAAAAAAGAATATATTACTGAAAATTTTGATCATAATGTTTCAAATATAGTTTGGAGCGACAACTCAATATACTTTATCAGCGGACTGAATGCTACATATCAAATTTTTAAAGTTGATTTAAACACAAAAAAATATACTCAAATAACAAATGGAATACATAACTATAACTCATTTGCAAAGGTTGACAACATAATAATTGGTCAGAAGATGTCAATGTCGATGGCAACAGAAATTTTTAAGGTAGATGAAGAAACCGGCAATGACACAGAATTAACTTTTACTAATAAAAATATTTACGACAATATTGAGATGGGTAAGGTTGAAGAGAATTGGATTAAAACCACCGACAATAAAAAAATGCTTGTATGGCTTATTTACCCTCCAAAATTTGACCCAAACAAAAAATACCCTGCATTGCTTTATTGTCAAGGTGGACCACAAAGTGCAGTTAGTCAATTCTTTTCATTCAGATGGAATTTCCAGATAATGGCTGCCAACGATTATGTTATTATTGCTCCAAATCGTCGCGGTTTACCAAGCTTTGGTCAAGAATGGAATGCACAGATATCAGGCGATTATGGCGGACAAAACATGAAAGATTATTTTTCGGCGACTGATTATTTTAAGAAAAAATCGTTTATAGACGAGAACCGATTAGGTGCTGTTGGTGCAAGTTATGGTGGATTTTCT
Organism: Bacteroidota bacterium; assembly: GCA_030592465.1. Classification (GTDB taxonomy): domain Bacteria; phylum Bacteroidota; class Bacteroidia; order Bacteroidales; family B39-G9; genus B39-G9. Next base: position 18,001 of record JAUVJB010000006.1, read on the forward strand.
GCTTATTGGTTAGCCGGTCATCATCAAAAACGATTTAAGGCTTTTATTGCTCATTGCGGTATGTACAATTTTGAAAGTTTTTATGCATCAACAGAAGAAACATTCTTCCCTAATCACGATTTAGGTGGCAACTACTGGGATAAAAGTAATAAGATTGCTCAAAAATCGTACGCACAGTCGCCTCATAAATTTATTCAGAATTGGGACACTCCAATAATGATAATCACAGGCGGTAATGATTTTCGTATTCCTTACACTCAAAGCTTAGAAGCATTTAATGCTGCACAGCTAAGAGGTATTCCAAGCAAATTGCTTTTCTTCCCTGACGAAACACATTTTGTTGTAAAACCTCAAAATGCTATCTTATGGCAAAAAGAATTCTTTGGCTGGTTTGACAAATGGTTGAAATAAAAGTTGTAAAATATTGGAAACAAAAAAGCTCTGAAAAATTTCAGAACTTTTTTTATGAATTATAATCTATACGTTCAATAAAAAAGTTATGTTTATTATTATTGGTGTCCGATAAATTTTGGAAAATTGTATAAATATATAAATACAGGTCGTACCTACGGCACTATCAAATTTACTATAAGCCATTGTTCTATAAACAGTTCGCCACTACGTGGCTTTTATTAAGCCCTGTTAAGGGCGTACTGTTTATAGCAAAATATAGTATTCTAATAAGTTAGCCCTGTAAGGGCGACCTGTCAAAAAATATCAATTTATTCGCACCTTTTAGAGTATATAGTTAAATTTTGTCGGACACTAATGATTTATTATACTAAAAACTATATTGTGCTATATAAATTATTATTTATCAACTATATAACTTTGAGTCCACTCCGAAAAGTAGAAAATGCATGTCATTGCGAGGGCGAAGCCCGAAGCAATCTGTTGATAATCAACACGTAAGGATTGCTTCACTATCGTTTGCAATGACGAAAAATACTTTTCGGAGTGGACTCAACTTTATGAACCTTAAATTTTCTAACTTTAAAACTTAACTTATCTATTTAACAAATAATTTATTTGTTGATAGACTGTTATCTTCAAGAGTAACTTTTACAAGGTAAACTCCTTTGTTATGATTAGTAAAATCAACATTAACATTCTTCTTGTTAATAGCTAAACTTATATATACAATCTGACCTAAAGAATTAAATATCTCAACTGATTTAATATTTTTCGAATTTGTAACGGTAAATGAGTTATTAATTACAGGGTTAGGATAAATCTTAGTGTCGATATTATTTATCTCATCAATTAAAGTATAATCTGAATGAAAATCAACAGAAACATTATCCATTATGTTTCCTTCAAGGTCTTCAACACCATCAATAATCAAATTATGATCACCTACAATCATTCCCGTAACATTAATTTTAACAGATGAATTGGTAAAACCAACCATAGTTAAATTAGTAACGACAATATTATCATTAAAAATATAATTTGAAGTATCAGTGGCACTTGTTGTATTCAATTCTTCGTTAAAATCAATTTTAATAGTATTACCATCAGTTACAAAAAATTGGTTTACAATTGGTGCATAAACATCCACACTTTCAACAACATCGTCTAAAAATCTTATATCTATTTTACTTTCGTCGTAATTATAAGTAGCAATACCTGTAATGTCGTAAACACTTCCAACAGCAGGCTCAAAATTAAGTATTTCAGGATTATGTATTAAACATTCACCACTGCCATCGTTAACGCCCCATAAACCATAAGCACCTAATTCTGTAGAACATGATGCGTTTTGAACTTTTACAAACACACCTTCGTACTGCTCAGCATCAGCATTTCCGGTAGCAAGAGTATTTGTTGAAAGAATAACAGGTTCGGGTAACGGATTGTATGAAGAAATTACATTATAATAAGTAATATCACTTATCTCTGTTAAATCATAATATTCAGAAATTTTCCCTGTAATAATAAGACTGTCGCCAAAATTTGGACTATATCCTGAGTTATAGACATAAACACCATTCCAAGCACCTGTGCCATCTTGGATATAAAAACTTGTGCCAAAAACACCGGTAACAATACCTGATACAGATTTTGTTTGTCCGGCGAATGGGCTTGCATCTGTCTGACCTTGTACGTCATAAATTGGAATTAATGTTCCTGTGAAGGGCTCATTAACTAAAAATGAATAAATAACTGAGCTTACAGTATCAGTACCGTTTGAAGCATCAATCTTATAATATAAAACAGCACCTGCTGATTGCGGTGGAATTTTTGCTGTAAACGTACCTGCATCTTCTGTCATATTAAGAGTTGATGAAACTTGTTCATAAGAAGTGTTCCATCCGAGAGAAGCGGAAATTGTTTCTGAACCGCAGCTAATATCTGCCGATATTGTAATACTATCTTCAGGATTAGGTTTTAGAGGCGAAATGGTAATATTTGAAATTAAAATATTACTTGCAGTATCGGTTCCCCAGATAAGATTTGCAAACTCAGGATTATCAATAAAAGGATTTCTGTTTTTTTGCCATACAAAAATTCTGTTATTTCTTCGTAATTCAAATTCATCAGGAGGGTCTTGCATATTCCATTCTAATAAAGTTGAAAGTCTCCCGTGTTCAGAAAGAGGGTATGTATTGACCCTATCAACAACTTCAAGGTCAGGCTCTCCGGCATCACCCTCGTAACGTGTTGCCATATAAAAAATTATTCGTGCCACATCACCTTTAACAGCATCACGAGGTTCCCATGTACTATCGGTATAATAACATTCTGTAGCTTCGGTATGCTGCGTTCCTCCATTATCGAAATCTTTATTACTTCTGCTAGTGTTTACCGAAGCATCAGCCGGTTTTAGATTATGGGCATCGCTACCTGCTGGTGGTTCTGTCCCAAAATTTCCATGAGATTTTGCCCAAACATGCTCACGATTTAATTTGTCTCCGCCTGTACCATAATCACTGTTGTCATTTGAACGTCCTGTATAAATCAGAATAACGTTATTAAAATTTTCAGGATCACGGTCGCTGTCTTTTAATATATTCTTTACTTCAGTGTATGAACATTCAACATGTCCCTTAATAATGTTATGTAAAACACTTTTAAGTTGTGCTCCGTCATTACCTTCGCTACCATTGTAATAACCTGTAGGCTGAGCAATTAATAATTGGCTGAATGCAATTAACAGCCCTAAAAAAAGAATTGTTTTTTTCATTTGTTTATTTTTTTATATTCGATTGATATTTAATTATTTGTCCACAGATTACATAGAGTTTGTCCACTAATTACACGAATTTACACGGATTTTTTTCGATAATAAAATCTGTAACTTATAAAAAACGTTTTACAAAAACACGTTGAAAAGTCCTACGGACGTTTTTAAGTGTTTTTTTAGACTTTTCATCGTCCTTCAGCTGACGGACATAAAAACGTCTAAAAGTACGAAGAAAAAAACGTTTTTAAGTCCTGCGGACGTTGAAAAGTTTTTATATGAACTCACATTTTCATGAATGTTTCATGTGTTTATTTTTTTTTAAAATGACATTTTTAATGAAACGTTATAACGTCTTCCCAATCCCATAAATACAGAAGCGGCATTTGCATCAAAAGTTGCTAAAGGAGTACTGTAAATATAAGCATCATTATTTCTTGCATCAGAAATATATTCTTTGTCAAGAATATTAAGAACAGTAAGTCTTAAATTAAATTTATATTTATCTACTTTAAAATAATAACCTGTATTAAAATCAAATAAATCATAAGCAGGAATTCTCCATGAATCAAGCGGGTCTCCATTTTCATCTGTTGCATTAGGACCTCCTGTTAAAGAACTCGGCGACATATCTGCAAAATAACGGTCGTTATAAATATATTTTAAATTTACATATAAGCCATTAATCGGCTCATAGCGGAGGCTTCCTCCGAGTTGTGTTTGTGCTGCATCACCAACATGAACTCCTTTGGCGTCAAAATCCATTGTACCCAAAACAATATCTCTATTGTTTCTATCACGTAAAATAACACCATCAACCTTACTATCATATTTCCAGTCACCAACAGAAACTATTCCTTGAAAATTTAGATTATGAGTAATTTTGTATATAAAATCCATTTCTATACCTTTGTGCAACTGGTCAATTCCGGGAATTTGTCCTACAGCATCATCTCCATCAAATTTTGTATAAATATCATTCATGGGCTTATCTTCCCATTTTGTATAATAAGCATTAATATTTGCAGAAAAAACGGAATGTGAATAAGTATATCCCAATTCAATAGCCTTTACCAACTCATTATCAGTTTTCTCTCTAAACTTAGCATCATAGCCATCATATAGATACTTAGAGGCACGTGTTTTGGAAAGATACCCGAGGTTAACAAAAACATTTGAACGTTCAGACAGATTATAGTTTACTCCACCTTTAACAGTATAGCTTGTTTTCCATAACCAACCCGATTTTCGTAATGAATTATCAGGTGCTTTAAAATAATCTTCTTTCATAAAACCTGTTCTTGCACCACTTAAGTTAATAAACGAAGAAAGATTACCTGTTTTATATTCAGCCTGACCAAATAAACCACCCCATTTTACCCAAGCATCATCGTAGAAATAAATTTTATCGCCAACATTTTTTGCAGCAGTATCTTGATTAGCATTGTAATTATCAACACAATAATCACCACCAAGCAAATCTGAAACAACACGATAGTGCGAGCCTTTATAGTTACGTAAATCAACTCCACCTGAAAAAGTTAATGAATTATTCATTTTATAATTAACAGAAGATAATAAGCCATACCAAAAATGATCGTTCATATTTTCAACAATATACTGGCTCGATTTAGTCTTAGTTAAACTATATACTGCATCAATAGCATTAATAAAACCTGTAGTTTTTCTGTTTGCGTCATAAAAAGGCTGCCAATTAATTTGTCCGTCAGTACCAAGGTCTGTGTCTTTCAGAGATGTTTTTGTACCTGTTCCGCCACCATGACCAATAGATAAATATGCTATATTTGATATGTAAACTTTATCTGACACATTCCAAAAATCACGTACACTAAACATTGGCTTGTGATATTCATTAACTTTATAATGTAATTTTTCACCGTAATGATGAGTAGTATCACCGGTTGTTTCACCAATTGTCCAACGGTCGATGTAACCCCATTGTTGATTATATTTCAAACCTTTATCAATAATTCCCGGGAGAGTATCAACACCATGCTTAGTAGCGAAAGCTGTATCGTAAGTAGCAATAGCTCTTGTATAACTTCTTTGTCCGTGTTCTTGAGGGGCACCCATAGCAGAAACGCTTAAAATATGTTTGCCAATACGTTTATCAACTTTTGCATAGTAAAAAAACCCTTCAACCCATGTTTCATCAACATATCCGTTACCTTTTTTGTATGAACCCGCTAAAGTAAGTCCCCAACCATTTTTTAGTCTACCGCTTGTGTAACCGAGTGATGTTCTGAGTTTTCCATCGCTGTTAACTTCTTGTTTAATATTAATACTTCGTTTATTTTCTATACCCTTAGTAATAATATTCATAGTACCACCAACTGAAGGAAGGGCAAGTTTTGAAGCACCAAGACCTCTTTGTACCTGAATTGAACGGGTAACAGCATCTAAACCAAACCAGTTTGACCAATAAACCCAACCGTTTTCCATATCATTAACAGGAATACCATCGAGCATAACAGCAACGTTCCTTTGATTAAAACCACGAATTGTGATACGTGCATCACCATCACCTCCACCTTGTTGTGTAGCATATACACCGGGAGTTGAATTAAGAATCATAGGGATATCCTGAGCCCCTAATTCTTCTTCAATTTTTGCAGGCAAAACATTAGTAAAAGCGACAGGTGTCTCACGAGAACGTGCAACATCAGCAACAACTTCAACTTCGTTTAACGTAACAGTTTTTAAACTAACATTTAAGGTTACAGTCTTTCCTGCAGCAACTTCTACTTTTCTTTTGGTAGATTCATATCCAACATAGGAAATTGTAAGATTATATTCTCCAGGATCAGTCTGTAAACTAAATTCACCGTTAAAGTCAGTAACAGTTCCTACTCCTGCTTTTATTAAAACATTGGCTCCAATAAGTGTCTCCCCTGTTTCAGCATCTTTTACCACTCCTTTAATTGTTCCTTTTTGAGCAAAAATAGATAATGATAACATTGCTGCAGTTAATATTAATAATAATTTTTTCATGTGTTTATTTTTTTATTCGATTGATACATAATTGTTTATATTGATTACTCAAGATTAGTCATTGATGAATATTTGTTGTCATTTGTTTCACTGCCCGCCCTGTGAAATTGCGAAACAATATTTCACGGGGTCATTTGTTGTCATTAATCGTCATTGCGAGAAGAAATCTCCTTCGTTCTTTCGGATTACAAATCCGAAAGAGCATTTGAAAGGAACATAAAAACGTCTAAAAGCACGAAAAAAAAACGTTTTTAAGTCCGCCGGCTGGCGGACGTTGAAAAGTTTTTATAATTTTCCCTCGCTCATTCAAATTTAAGGATTTATAAAAAAAGGTATTTGAAAATTTAATAAAATTCAAATACCTAATATTTAATTTATAGATTTATTATCTGACAAGTATTTTTTTTACAATGGTTTTATTGTCTTTAAAACGAATTTTAACAAAATATAATCCTTCATTACATTCAGGTAGTTTAACAAACATATCACCTCTTAAAGCATTATTGTTCTCTTTAAAAATTGTTTGTCCGATAACATTAACAATCTCAACCTGTGAAATAATATCAGTGGCTTTAACTGTAAATTCTTTGTTAATTACAGGGTTTGGAAAGAAAAATGCTTGATGTTGTTTTGTAATATTTTTAATTCCTGTTGTTTTGCAATCACAAGTATGACTTCCAAGACTATCCCAAGTGTTTTCAGGTAAAGAATCCCATTCTACATTTACCATAAAATATAAAGGAGCATCTACACTTCCGGGATTTTGAGTAACACCTTGTTCAACTGCGGGTTTACGAATTAAAGTATGATCTTTTGTCCAAGCTAACCAATAATCACTTGTAATATAATTAGTAGAAGCTTGATCATACCAACCTTCACCGGGATCTTCACCAACTTTTCCAAAAATATCAACCATATCTCCATTAGTTTTTTCAAGTGTCATAGCATCATTACCATTCATATATGTCGGTGCAGGATAATCATGGTCTAACTGGTCTGCCATTGCTTGTAAAACAGAATCGCAAGCCGGTGATGTTGGTGTTGTGGTAGTTTGTCCATTTACCAAAACAAATGTATGATATGCTTCAATTGTTCCTGTAAGATTAGTTATCCCACCTGCTGTTGGTGTAGTAGCACCATTGCTATATCTTTTTACAACATAACCGGATAAA
>JAUVJB010000291.1 GCA_030592465.1 Bacteroidota bacterium
AAAGAGGTATTTTGTTTAACGATTCTAAACTTAATATTGATTGGGGTATGAACATCGATAATGCAATTATCTCTTTAAAAGACAAAATTAATCCTACTTTTGATAAAGCCGAAATGAATTTTATTTATGGTAAAATTTAAATTATTAGGTTCTATATGGTTTAGAGTTGGTAAAAAAATAAAGGCTAAAGTGGAAAGGCTAAAGGCTAAAAAATTTAAAGTATAAAGTAAAAAAAATGACCCCAATGAAATATTGTTTCGCCATAATGAAATATGCTTCGCATTTCATTTGGTAAACATTTCACAAGGTGAACGGGGCAGGCAAATTAAATGATGAAATAGATAATTTAGTAAAAGAATCTCAAAGCTAAAAAATATTTTAAGTTCAATATGTGTTAAAACAAATAGAAAAAAATAATTTTGAAATACTTCTTACTTTAGCCTTTAAAAGGAACAAAGTATGTCAGGGTGGTAAATTTGATTACCCACTTAAATTAAAAAAGAACCAATTATTATGATGCAAAATATTTTAGTTACAGGTGCTGACGGACAGCTTGGCAACGAAATAAGAAATCTCGCTTCAAATTATAATAATCTTAATTTTATTTTTACCGATGTCAATAATTTAGACATCACAAATATTAATGATGTTGAAGAATTTTTTACTTCTCAACCAATTGATTATATAATTAATTGTGCAGCATATACTGCAGTTGACAAAGCTGAAAGCAATTATAACTCTGCCAATTTAATAAACGTAACCGGTGTAAAAAATCTCGTTGCTTTATCTAAAAAATATTCGACAAAACTTATACACATATCAACCGATTATGTTTTTGACGGAACAAATCACAAACCTTATGTTGAAACAGATGCTACTAATCCGGACTCAGTATATGGGAAAACAAAACTCGAAGCAGAAAAAATTATTCTTAACTCAGCAATAAATGCAATAATTATAAGAACATCGTGGCTTTATTCATCTTTTGGGAATAATTTTGTTAAAACCATGATAAGACTTGGTTCTGAAAGAAATGAGCTTAATGTTATTTTCGACCAAATTGGTACCCCAACTTATGCTTTCGACTTAGGAAAAGCAATATTAGATATTGTTGAACAATCAACCCAAAACAACATCAAATTTTCACAAGGTATTTACCATTTCTCAAATCATGGTGTTTGCAGTTGGTACGATTTTGCAATTGAAATTATGAAACTTGCCAATATAAATTGCAAAATAAACCCAATAGAATCAAAAGACTACCCTACTCCTGCCAAACGTCCTTTTTACAGCGTATTGAACAAATCTAAAATACAAAACACTTTTAATATATCAATCCCTTATTGGAAAGATAGTTTAAGACAATGTATAAAAAAAATTATCTAAATTGATTTTTATCGCTCTTTCGGATTTGCAATCCGAAAGAGCTGGTATTTAAAGTTTGCTACTAATAGACCTTCCAGAGTGCGAAGCACCTGGAAGTGTCGGACTAAATTTTTTGAAATTAAGTAAATATACGGAAAACCATAAAAAAATAAACACATGAAAAATTCAAACATTTTATCAACTGTAAAAGAAAAAGCAAACGATTGGTTAACAGGCGATTACGACAAGGAAACAAAAAAACAAGTTCAATATCTTTTAGATAATGACCAAAACGAATTAATTGATGCTTTTTATAAAGATTTGGAATTTGGTACAGGCGGATTAAGAGGAATTATGGGTGCCGGAACAAACAGAATGAACATTTACACAGTTGGAATGGCAACTCAAGGTCTTTGCAATTATTTAAAAAAACAATTCAATAATATTGATAAAATAAAAGTTGCTATTGCTCACGATTGTAGAAATAATAGTCAACTGTTTGCCGAAACTACAGCAAACATATTTGCTGCAAACGGCATAAAAGCTTACTTATTCGATTCTTTACGTCCCACGCCTGAATTATCTTTTGCAATAAGATATTTCAACTGCCAAAGCGGACTTGTAATTACTGCTTCGCACAATCCAAAAGAGTATAACGGTTATAAAGTTTATTGGGAAGATGGCGGACAAATTATTGCACCTCACGATGTAAATATTATTAATGAAGTGAAAAATATTTCAGATATTAATGATATTAAATTTCATCCCAATAAACCACAAGAAAAAAATATTACAATTATTGGTGAAGAAGTTGATAATATTTATCTTAATAAAATTAAAGACCTTTCTTTATCACCGGATATTATTAAGAAACATAATAATTTTAAAATTGTTTACACTCCTATTCATGGCACAGGTGTTAAATTAGTGCCCGAAATTTTAAAAAAATTCGGATTCCAAAACATTTTTAATATTCCTGAACAAGACATTAACGATGGTAATTTCCCAACTGTAAAATCGCCAAATCCGGAAGAACCGGAAGCCCTTAGCATGGCTATAAATAAAGCTTATGAAGTTGATGCAGATATTGTTATGGCTACTGACCCTGATGGCGACCGAGTTGGTGTTGCAGTAAAAGACAATAATAATAAATTTATTCTTTTAAACGGTAACCAAACAGGTGCTTTACTTTTTAATTATTTAATATCACAATGGCACGATAAAGGCAAACTCACAGGTAATGAATATATAGTAAAAACTATTGTAACAAGCGAACTGCTTACTGAAATTGTAAATAAATATAACATAAAATATTTCGACGTTTTAACAGGTTTTAAATATATTGCTAACATCATTAAACTAAATCCTGACAAAACATTTATTTGTGGCGGTGAAGAAAGTTACGGTTATTTAGCAGGCGATTTTGTTCGCGATAAAGATGCAATAATGGCATGTGCATTAATCTCTGAAGCTGCTGCTTATGCTGAAGAACAAGGGAAAACTGTTTATGAAACACTAATTGATATTTATAAAGAATTTGGCTTCTACAAAGAAAAACTCACATATATTGTTAAAAAAGGCAAATCCGGTGCTGCTGAAATTCAAAATATTATGGATAACTTACGTAGTTCTTCACCTAAAACAATCAATAATTCTGTGGTAATATTAGTTAAAGATTATTTATCGCAAAAAGAAACAAATATTTTATCGGGAAAACAAACAGATATTGAACTACCAAAATCAAATGTATTGCAATTTTTTCTTGATGACGGCTCTAAAATTTCTGTTCGACCTTCAGGTACCGAGCCCAAAATCAAATTTTACATAAGTGTAAATCAAAAATTAAACTCAATTAACGAATTTGAAAAAACTAATAAAATTTTAG
>JAUVJB010000301.1 GCA_030592465.1 Bacteroidota bacterium
ATATATAAGGAGTTAGAAAAATCGTTGGAAGTAAAACAAATTACAGCTCTAACCGGATTGCGAAGAGTTGGTAAAACAACATCAATTAAATATCTGTATCAAAAAGTAAAAAGCAAGAACAAAATTTTTCTTGATTTGGAAAAATTAGAAAATCGCTCAATTTTTAATACTGTTCGTTACGATGATATAATAATCTCATTAGAGATTGAGGGAATAGATTTTAGCATGAAAGGATATATCTTTCTTGATGAAATTCAGCTAATAAATAACATTGCAAGTGTAATAAAATATATTTATGATCATCATGATATAAAATTTGTTGTAACCGGTTCAAGTTCCTTTTATATGAAAGGCGCTTTTACAGAAAGTTTATCAGGACGGAAAAGAATTTTTGAGCTTTTACCTTTAGGTTTTGATGAATTTTTAATTTTTAATGGTATTCAAACCAAACTACCCAAATTTGCTTATAAGGTTACAGATAAGCATTTTATCTCAAAGTATTTTTCATATTATAAAGAATTTATTGAATTTGGAGGATTTCCGGAAGTTGTTTTGACAAAAAACAGGGAAGAAAAAACAGCTTTATTAAAAGATATATTAAACTCATATATTAAATTTGATATTCTTTTTTTGTCCGATTTTACCGATATTGATGAATTTTATAAAATTATAAAATTACTAAGTTCGAGAGTTGGCAGCAAAGTTGATTATACTAAAATATCAAACATAAGTGGAATTAATCGACAAAAAATTAAAGAATATATTTTATTTCTAGAAAATAGCTATTTTATAAAATTAATAAAACCATTTGTTACTAATGCTGATAGAGAAATTGCCAAGCAAAAAAAACTATATTTTTCTGATACAGGTATTCTAAATACTTTTACTAATATTAGTACAGCTGCTATATTTGAGAATGCTATTGCAAATCAATTGAGTTTGCTTGGTAACGTAAATTTTTATGCTAAAAGAACCGGACAAGAAATTGATTTTATTTTAGATGAAAAAATTGCAATAGAAGTTAAAGAAACTCCAACGGCAGGCAATTTAAAAACTCTTACGAGAAGAGCCGAAAGTATTAATTTAAAACAAGTGCTGCTTGTAGCTTTAAATACTCCCGGAAATAAATTTGAAAATTATACTTTTGGTGGAGCAATTTATTAAAATAAATTCGATGAAAAATAAAATCTGGCTTTCTTCTCCACATATTGGAGGATATGAATAAAAATTAAACTTAAATGAGTTTCAATAAACACGAACCTTTAGCTCGGCGAAGCCAATCTAAAACAATAGAATTTAAGTAAATCTGTAAAGATGATTATCTTAAAACTATTTGTGCTTTTGCTAATAGCGATGGAGGTAATTTATATATTGGAGTGTTGGATAATGCTAATATATGTAGAATTAAAAATTATAAAAACTGGAGGCGTGGTACAATTAATATTATTGATGATTGTATGAATTAGAAAATTCCAAAACCAAGTTTTGAATACAAATTTACTGCAGTTCGAATTACTTTTTATAATAATAGAAATATAAATGGCACCGTAAATGGCACTGTAAATGGCACTGTAAATGGCACTGTAAATGACACTCTAAATGAAAAATTGAAAGTGATATTTAATTTCATTACTATTATTGCCTTTGCTTATTATTTTTGATAGTGAATTCTATTTTAAGAATAAACAAAAAATTATTAATGCCTTTGTAATTGCATCCCTTCTGGGGATTATTGTTTTTATAGTTTTATTTATTCAGTCAGGGAATTTTTCTAAACTAATAATTAGTTTTAAAGTATAATTTATTTGCATTAATTCGTTGGTATAATTTATCTAACTTTCAGCATCCATCATATATTTCTTTAAGTTTTTTATTTTTGATAATATTAATAATTCGTTCGTTTAGTAAAAAAGATAAATATTATTTTATTGTTTTAAAATCTATTGGAATATTAGCAATATTAATTTTTTTTTCTTTTAAATTTACGGGCAATTTTATTAAGCACATTTTTTGTGATTACGTATTATACATTAAAAATTTTGATGGGGTATAAACGCATTTATACTTACTTCTCTCTTATTTTATTATTAATTGTTTTTGGCTATGTAATTACAAATTCAAGATTTAATAAAAACATAAAACAAATAGAGCAGGGTGTAAGTACCGAAAATTATGAAAAAGTTGATATTCGAATTTCATTATGGAAAAATGCTTATATAGCTTGGAAAGAAAAACCTATATTCGGATATGGTATAGGCGATGCAAAACATCAATTGGTTAAAGTACATAAGGAACGTAATATTACCGGTGCCGTAAAGCAGAATTTAAATGTACATAACCAATTTCTTGAGACTGCTATTCAAACAGGAATTATTGGTTTAACAGTTTTATTATTAGTATTTGCAATCCCCTTATATCAATCAATAAAGAAAAAACAGGAACTATTATTTCTGTTTTTAATGATATGTTTTATAAATTTTATGTTCGAATCAATGCTGCAAAGGTTAGCAGGTGTTTCGTTTTTTGCTTTTTGGTATAGCTTTTTATGGTTTATGTATTATAATGGAAAACCCTTATCAAAACGAACAAGCATTCAGGGGGTAAAATGAGCTAAAATTTAAAATGCCTAAAATGCGGTGGTTTGTAGAGTAGTTTGTTTTTTATTTGTTAAATGCCATAGGTTTTTTTATCATAATATTGTAAAAATAATTATATTTACCAATAATTAATTCCGATTATGTGATAAATTTCACACAATCGGCACTTAATATGTGATTTATGAAAATAAAACGAAATATTGAGGAGCAGCTTTTTGCATGGAAAAATAATCCAAAACGTAAACCTTTAGTTTTACAAGGTGTAAGGCAAGTAGGTAAAACATGGATATTAAAACATTTTGGTAACAATAATTTTGAGAGTGTAGCCTATTTTAATTTCGATCGTCAAACTGAGTTAAAGCAATTCTTCGAAAACACCAAAGATACTAAGCGAATTCTGC
>JAUVJB010000241.1 GCA_030592465.1 Bacteroidota bacterium
AAAAAACAGGTGCTAATCCTGAAATCACTCGTTTTAAAGGTTTAGGTGAAATCTCTCCCGATGAATTTAAAAATTTTATTGGTAAAGATATTCGTATAGAACCTGTTATTATTAAACGTAATGATGACGTACCGGACTTATTATCGTTTTATATGGGGAAGAACACTCCTGAACGTCAAATTTTTATTATTGATAACTTACGTATTGAAGAAGAAGTGGCATAGGAAGTTGAAAGTAAAATGCTAACTATAAACTTTATGAATCCCGAAGTATCGGGATTTCGCTAAAGCTCAACTTTTTAACTTTATGAACTTTAAAAATTTTATGAACTTTACTAACTGATGCAAGATAATTCTAACAACATAAATAATAATTCTTCAGAACAGGAAAACGAAATGCAAGACGACCAAAGCCAAAAAGAGAATTTTTCGAGCGAGCTGCAAAACATAACTCATATTTCCGGACTGTATAAAGATTGGTTTCTTGATTACGCATCTTATGTGATTCTCGAACGTGCTGTACCACATCTTAACGACGGGTTAAAACCCGTACAACGTCGCATCTTGCATTCAATGAAAAAATTAGATGATGGCAGGTATAACAAAGTAGCTAATATTATTGGAAATACAATGCAATATCACCCTCATGGTGATGCATCAATTGGAGACGCATTAGTTCAACTCGGACAAAAGGATTTACTTATCGACACTCAGGGTAACTGGGGAAATATTGCTACCGGCGACAGTGCAGCTGCACCCCGTTATATTGAAGCAAGACTATCAAAATTTGCTCTTGATGTTGTATTTAATCCGAAAACAACCGAATGGCAAACTTCTTACGATGGAAGAAATAAAGAGCCGATTACTTTACCTGTAAAATTTCCTTTACTTCTTGCTCAAGGTGTGGAAGGTATTGCGGTTGGATTAGCTTCAAAAATATTGCCTCACAATTTTAACGAGTTAATAGATGCTTCAATAAGTCATCTTACAGGAAAAGAATTTTGTCTATTCCCTGATTTCCCAACGGGCGGTTATGCAGATTTTTTAAGATATAATGACGGTTTAAGGGGTGGTGCCATAAAAATAAGAGCTAAAATATCAAAAATTGATAATAAAATTCTAATTATCTCAGAGTTACCTTTCGGAAAAAACACTTCAAGTTTAATTGAATCTATTCTTAGGGCAAACGAAAAAGGTAAAATCAAAATTAAAAAAATTGATGACAACACTTCTGACAAAGTCGAAATTTTAATTCATCTTCAAAACGGCACATCACCTGACAAAACTATTGATGCACTTTATGCTTTTACCGATTGCGAAATACCAATCTCACCCAACTCTTGTGTTATTTTTAATAACAAACCCGTATTTCTCGGTGTAAATGAAATTCTTAAAATTTCAGCTCAAAACACACTTAATCTTCTAAAAAAAGAACTCGAAATACGCAAAAATGAGTTATTTGAATTTTGGCATTTATCTTCATTAGAAAAAATATTTATTGAAAATAGAATTTATAACGATATTGAAGATTGTGAAACATGGCAATCGGTTATTGACACTATTGATAAAGGTTTAGACCCGTTTAAAAAACTTTTTAAACGAGACATTACTCAAGATGACATTGTTCATCTAACAGAAATAAAAATTAAACGTATCTCAAAATATGACTCTAAAAAAGCCGATGAATACATCAAAAATATTGAAAACGAAATCAAAGAAGTAAAAAATCATTTAAACAATATTGTAGATTATACAATTAATTATTTTAAACAAATAAAAAAGAAATACGGAAAAGGAAGAGAAAGAAAAACTGAAATAAGAAATTTTGAAACAATTATTGCCACAAAAGTTGTTGAAGCTAATCAAAAATTATTCGTAAATAGAAAAGAAGGATTTATTGGCACATCGCTTAAAAAAGATGAATTTGTCTGCAATTGTTCCGATATTGATGATATTATTATTTTTCGCAAAAACGGTGATTATCTAATTAATAAAGTTGCTGACAAATCTTTTGTAGGGAAAGATATTATTCATATAAACGTATTTAAGAGAAACGATGACCGTACTACTTATAATGTAATTTATCGTGATGGTAAAAACGGTGTCATAATGATGAAACGTTTTGCTGTTAAAGGCGTTACGCGTGATAAACAATATAATTTAACAAAAGGAACAGATGACTCAAAAATTCTTTATTTTAGTGTTAACCCAAATGGCGAAGCTGAAACTATTAAAGTATATTTAAAACCCAAACCAAGACTTCAAAAACTTATTATTGAATTAGATTTTAGCTTTCTTGCCATTAAAGGTCGAAACTCAATTGGTAATATCTTAACAAAACATCAGGTTCATAAAATTAATCTTACGGAAAAAGGTGTTTCTACACTCGGTGGCAGAAAAATATGGTTTGACGATGCTGTTTTAAGACTTAATTCTGATGAACGCGGTAAATATCTCGGCGAATTTATAAATGATGATAAAATATTGGTTATTTACAAGTCCGGTGTTTATAAACTTTATAATTTCGACCTTTCTAACCACTTTGACGACGATATTCTTATTATCGAAAAATTTAACCACAACAAAATTTTTTCCGCTGTTTACTTTAATGCTGACTATGGTTTATATTATCTAAAACGTTTCGATATTGAAATAACAGAAAAAAGAATTAATTTCATTGGTGAAAATCCAAATTCAAAAATGATTCTTCTATCAGACGATAAATATCCGAGAATTGAAATTGTCTTTGGTGGCAAGAATGCAAATCATGAAAATGAAATAATTGATATTGACGATTTTATTAGTATAAAAAGTTATCAAGCCAAAGGTAAACGTTTATCCGCATACGAAATAAAAAATGTAAAACCTCTCGACCCAATTATTAAAAATGATGAAGACATTGAAGACAAAAACAATGAAGAAGTAAACCTCGTTGAAAATAATAATAATAAAGAAGACAATGATAATAAAGATAAAGGCACGTCTCCTATAAAAGGGATTATGCCTGATGATGACACTCAAATGTCGTTTGACTTGTAATAATTTTCAGTAATACCTAATATCCGCAAGTGAATTTTTAATTCGTCAGCTGACGAATTAAGCAATTAGCAGTGGCACAGCTAGCTTATTAGATAGCAGTAAATTGCATTTAATTTGATGATTATCAACAAATCCGTGCCACGGCTTGCAGATTCAAGGTAATAAAAAAATAAGCCTGTATTATTATAAAATCTTATAAATAAATCAGATTGCAATATCTCATTATTACTTTACATAAAATTGCTTTGCAAAAATTAATATTATTATTAATTTTGATAAAAAACAGATGTTTAATCAAATTTTTTTCGTGTGAAAAACTTCAAAAGCTTTGCAAGTGATAACAATTCCGGCGTACACCCGGAAATATTACAAGCAATGATTGATGCAAATTCAGGACATGCCATTGCTTATGGTAACGATTATTATACAAAATCAGCTATTGAAAAATTTAAAGTGTTGTTAGGAAACAACATTGACGTATATTTTGTTTTTAATGGCACGGGTGCAAATGTTGTTGGTTTAAACACAATCACAAACACCTATAACTCAATTATATGTGCAGAAACAGCTCATATTAATGTTGATGAGTGTGGTGCACCTGAAAAAAATACAGGATGTAAAATTATTCCTGTACCTACAAATAATGGTAAAATTACAATCAATTTAATTAAACAACATATAAAAGGGTTTGGTTTTGAACATCACTCACAACCAAAAATTATCTCAATTACTCAAGCAACCGAACTGGGTACGGTTTACACTCCTGACGAAATAAAAGAGCTAACTTCTTTTGCTCATAAACACAACATGCTTGTTCACGTTGACGGTGCAAGAATTTGCAATGCTGCTGTAAGCTTAAACTTAGACTTAAAAAATATTACTACCGATGTTGGCATTGATATTTTATCTTTTGGCGGCACAAAAAACGGAATGATGTATGGTGAAGCTGTTATCTTTTTTAACAAAAATCTATCAAATAACGTTAAATACATTCGCAAACAATCAATGCAGCTTACTTCAAAAATGAGATATATTTCTGCTCAATTTGAGGCTTTGCTTTCAAATAATATTTGGCTTAAAAATGCTAAACATGCTAATAAAATGGCAAAATTATTATCTGACAAAATAAAAGATAT
This sequence comes from Bacteroidota bacterium, assembly GCA_030592465.1. GTDB lineage: Bacteria > Bacteroidota > Bacteroidia > Bacteroidales > B39-G9 > B39-G9. The sequence goes on from JAUVJB010000241.1 coordinate 4,175, forward strand.
TCATAGAATTACGATAACTCAAAAAGTTGAAACTAATGGGATTTTTGCCATAATTCCGGAAAAATACATTCCAATAATTCAAAAGGAATATTTCTTTTACGTTTGGGATGAAGATAAATCTGAAGTTAGATGGATGACATCTTATGACACAACAGAACAAGACATTAACAATTTTAGTGCATTTTTGCACGAAGTTATTGTTTAAAGATTATACTTTGAGAGGTTATATTTTGCACTTCGGCAAGCTCAGTAGAGCCGTAATATAATTTGTCATTTAGCTTCGCTGTCATTTGGCTTCGC
>JAUVJB010000154.1 GCA_030592465.1 Bacteroidota bacterium
AATGAAATAATCATTTAAAATATTGTCAAGATAGTGTTGTGGTGGTAATAGTGCAGTTTGTATTCGTTGGGCATAGTTTATGCTGTCTGTAATATTTTTATTTTTTTGTTCAATAATATTGAAAGACTTCTCTAAGTTTTTATTTTTATCTTCAATCAGGTCACGTTGCGAGAGTATCTCTTCTTTTTGTTGGTTAAGCTCTTCGTTTTTTTCTAATATTTCATTTTTTTGTTCGGTTAATAATTTATTCGAACGTTTTTTTATCAGAAAACGATTGTATGTTAAGAATGCAAAAATAAGTATAAATATTGAAAACAGAATTAAACCGTTTTTTACATATTTTTGTTTTTTTATCTCTGCTTCCTTTAAAGCTTTATCTTTTGAAAGTAATTCAATCTCAGCTTGTTTTTTTTCGGTTTCATATTTTGTTTGCATTTCTGCAATTTGTTTTTGAGTATCTTTATTGAGCAACGAATCTTTTAAACTTGTGAGGTCTTTATAGTATTCTAACGATTTTTTATAGTCGCCTTTTGCATCATATAACTCTGAAAAATTTCGGTAGCTGTCAATAATTGTTGTTTTTAAATTCAAATCTTTCGACATTTTCAAGCTTTTGTTAAAATAGTCAAGAGCCTTATCAAATTCCCCCTTTTTAAAAAAAACTTGTCCAACATTATTTAATGAATAAATTATACCTTCAGGATTTCCAAGCTCCTTTTGTATCTTTAATGATTTCTTATTATATATTAATGCTTTATCATATTGCTTTAGACCAATATAACACAATCCGATATTATCTGAAATAATAGCAACACCATTTTTAATATTTAATTTTTTATATATTTTTAATGATTTTTCATAGTATTTTAACGCTAATTTATATTTTTTTTGTTCGGTATAAACACTCCCAATATTGTTGCTTTTAGCTGCAATGTTTTGAATATTGCCCAGTTTTTCATCAATTTTTAAACTTTTTCTAAAATATTCTATCGCCTTATCATTATTTTCAAGATAATAATAAATCGCACCAATATTACTGTATGATTGTGATATTCCTTTATCATCTCCTAATTTTTCATATATTTTTAATGATTTAAAAGTGTATTCAAGTGATTTATTATACTGTCCTAATTGTTTATAAATTAGTGCAATATTATGATAAGAAACAGCAATTCCGTTAGAATCTGCTAAATCTAAATTGGTTTTTAATGTTTTTTCAAACATTTTAAGTGATTTTTTATAATCTCCTTGTTTGTAACTTATTGTACCAATTCCATTTAATGCGAATGAAATAACATTTTCATCGCCAATATTTTTACCAATATCAAGTGCTACATTAAAGTTTTCCATTGCTTTAACATAACTCCCAAAGTCTTTATAAATATCTCCAATTTCATTGTAGATTGTAGCAATTTCAGATTTGTCACCAAGCTCTTTTTCAATTGCTAAAGCTTTGTTAAATTGTTCAATTGTTGGTTGTAATTCTCCTTCAGATTTGAAAGTTATTCCTAAATTACGAAGAGCTTCTATTTCGTGTTTTTTGTTTCTGAATTTTTGTGAATTCTTTAATGCCTGTTGTGCATAATAAAAACTTTTCTTAAAAGAGGTGTTTCTGTATTCTTTTGATAATTGAATAAGGATGTCAAATTGTTTTTCATACTTAGCTTTTTTTAATCTTTTTTCTAAACTATCAATTTTTGAGATGTTAGCATAGATGAGAGTATTATTTAAAAGAAAAATAAGAAGCAGAATAATTTTAAAATGCTGTTTCATATTCAATTATATTTTATATTATTGCTATATTTAATAAAAAAATCTCAATTATACTCTATAAACCTCAAAAGATTAAAATAAAGTTCAATACATTTCATTCATTTGTTAAAGGATTAAATAATTTAATTTCAAGAATATGTTCAAAGTCTTTCGTATTATTGGTGTATATTGTGTAATTATTAATTTTTGCCGTTGCGGCAATAATAGCATTACCAACAGAAAGATTTTTACTTTGTCTTAATATAATTGCTTCTTCAATAATTACAGAGGAAACAGGTATAGCACTAATAACTTTAAATACTGAATTAAAATATTTTTTTTGTTCATCAGTGATCTTATGATAACCCAACACTTCTAACTTTGTTATTTCAGAAATGAATATGTTTTGTTCTTTATACAATTTTCTAAGAAAACTATATTGTTTTTCTGCAGAATAAATAATAATATTGCTATCTAAAAGTTTCATTTTTCAGTAAAATTAAATTTTCTGTCTTTTCTTACTTTTCTTTGCCATTCAGAAGCATCGCCATAAGACGAAACATCTGCACCCTTATCAATTATTTTAAAGTATTTGGCAAGTTCTTTATTTTTTTTTGGTTTATCTTCTGTTTCATCTGTAATAAAAGTTTTTTTTAGTCCAAGTCTTTCTGCAAGTGCTAATAATAATGATAAATCTTTTTGATTGTCAATTTCAAATGTTAATCTTTTCATATCAATATATTTTTGTTTATTAAACTTTATGAACTTTCATTTTTTTTTATTTTTTGTTCTTTTACAGCTTTGTTATAACAATTGCGGCAAAGAGGCTCATATTCGTTCTTTTCTCCTAATAAAACCAATTTATCGGCATCAGACAAACGATGAGAAAAATGTGCCAAATTACCACATCGCATACAAATAGCATGAACTTTTGTAACATATTCGGCTATTGCCATAAGAGCAGGAATTGGACCAAAAGGATTGCCTTGGAAATCCATGTCTAATCCTGCAACAATTACTCTTATACCACTGTTCGCCAATTTGTTACATACTTCAACCAAACCGTTATCAAAAAATTGAGCTTCGTCAATTCCAACAACATCAATATCGTTGGCTAAAAGTAAAATATTCATTGGGCTTGAAACAGGCGTTGAGCGTATTGTGTTTGCATCGTGTGAAACAACTTCATCTTCCGAATACCGTGTATCAATCTGTGGTTTAAATATCTCAACTTTTTGTTTCGATATTTCAACCCTTTTTAATCTGCGTATAAGTTCTTCGGTTTTGCCCGAAAACATTGAGCCTGCAATTACCTCAATCCATCCTTTTCGTGGCATATCATTTATAGAGTTTTCAAGAAACATTTTAATATTTGTATTTATATAATTATTTTTACAGAATAAATATTAAACTTAACTATTTTTAAAATGGACAACCAAACATTAATAAAAAATATCAATAAAGATATTAAAGATATTGAATTTATCGTTAAAAGTTATGATAATAATTCAAAAATTCATCAAATTGACATTGATTTAGCTTTATCAAAAATACGAAATTTATACGATAAATTTTTATTATTGAATAATATTAATAGTGTATTTGAACCAATTACTTTGGAAAAAGATGATTCTAAAAAGCAACAACTCATCAATGTTGAAACAGAAAAAGAAATTAAGGAAAAACACAAGGAAATTGATAGTCAAAAAGTGAAAGAAAGGGCGAAGAAGAAAATTATTATAAAACGAACAAAAGGAATAACCGATGATAATTTAGAAGATGTAACTCTTGAACCTGAAAAAATTAATCCTGAGATTGTTGAAAAAGTGCATGACAAGGAAAAAATAATAGAGGATAAAATTAAAAAAGACGATAAATCAATGTTTTCAGAAAAAACAGCAACAAAAAATAATATAATTGCCGATGGTTTTAAAATAAATCAAAGGTCAATTAATGAGCAAATTGCTGAAAATAAAAAATTAAAAGACCTTGCAACCAAGCTGAAAGACAAACATGTATCTGACATCAATAAAATTATTAGCTTAAACGATAAAGTAAAATTTATTAAAGTCCTTTTTCATGGAGATAATCAATTATATAACAAAACTATAGATGCTGTTAATTCTTTTGACAATATTGATATGGCTGTTAATTTTTTTAATGATAATTTTGATTGGGATAAAGATAATAACTATTATGTTTCTTTTTTAGAGTTAATAAATAGAAGATTTTTATAAATTTTAGATTTTATTTTTGATGAGTAAATTATATATTGTACCTACACCAATCGGAAATCTTGGAGATATTACATTACGGGCAATTCAAGTATTAAAGCAAGTTGATGTAATATTGGCTGAAGATACCCGAACAACAAGCGTCTTGTTGAAACATTTTAATATTGATAATAAACTTGCTTCTCATCATAAATTTAATGAGCATAAAACAGCAAAAAATATTGTTGAAAGAATACAAGCAGGAATAACTTATGCATTGGTTTCTGATGCAGGCACACCTGCAATTTCCGACCCCGGATTTTTACTTATTAGAACTTGCGTTGAAAATAATATTGAAGTTGAATGTCTCCCGGGTCCAACAGCCTTTATCCCTGCTTTGGTTAATTCAGGTTTGCCAAACGACAGATTTTGTTTCGAAGGTTTCTTGCCTCAAAAAAAAGGACGACAAAAGCGATTAAAACAATTAGCTGATGAGCCGCGAACAATGATTTTTTACGAATCCCCCTTTCGTCTAATTAAAACATTATTGCAATTTTCCGAATTCTTTGGCTGTGAGCGACAAATTTCTGTTTCCCGAGAGTTAACTAAAATTTACGAAGAAAATGTGCGTGGAACAATAAGTGAAGTAATCAATTATTTTAACGAGAAAAAAGTTAAAGGTGAAATTGTTATTGTAGTACATGGTGCTGACAATAAAAAGTAAGGTACTTTCTTAAATTTAAGTGGGTAATTAAATTTGCCACCCTGATTCCTTTTAAAGGCTAAAGGCTAAAATAAAAAAGGCTAAAGTGAAAAAAATGAAATACTTTTCACTTTAGCCTTTTTTACTTTGATTTATGAATCCACTATGAAAACTATCCGCCGGCAGTCGGACAATTTTTAGCCGCTTAGCGGATCCGCCAGCTGGCGGATTAACCGATTAGCGGCTTTTCGCAGTGGACTCATTTATTATTTTTCTTCTTCTTGTTCAGCTTCGTAAGCAGCAAGTAGTTTTGTTTGAACATCACCCGGAACAGCGCAGTACTCACTAAATTTCATTGAATACATAGCTTTACCGGAAGTAATAGAACTTAAAGCAGTTGAATATTTATTCATTTCAGCAAGAGGAACTTTTGCACTAATTTTTTCATATCCGCTTTCACTGCTCATGCCTTCAATAATAGCTCTTCTGCCTTGCATGTCGCTCATTACATCACCCATATAATCGCCCGGAACTAAAATTTCTACAGAATAAATAGGTTCAAGAATTTTAGGAGATGCATTTTTAAAAGCTGTACGAAATGCTTGCAGCCCTGCTATCTTAAATGATATTTCGTTAGAATCAACAGGATGCATTTTACCATCATAAACCATAACTCTTATATCTCTTGCATACGAACCGGTTAAAGGACCTTCTTCTATCTTCTCCATTATTCCTTTAAGAATTGCTGGCAAGAAACGAGCATCAATTGAACCACCAACAATACAATTATAAAATACTAATTTACCTCCCCATGGTAAATCATGAACGTCTTTATCTCTTACACTGATTTTTTGTTCCTTTTCACCAAATTTATAGAAAGTAGGTTCCGGCATGCCCTCTTTATAAGGTTCAATAATTAAATAAACCTCACCAAATTGACCTGATCCACCGGATTGTTTTTTATGCCTATAGTCAGCATGTGCAACTTTTGTTATTGTTTCGCGATAAGGTATTTTGGGATTTTGAAATTCTGTATCAATTTTATAGATGTTGTCAAGTTGCCATTTTAAAGTGTTCATGTGAAATTCACCTTGCCCTGATAAAATAATTTGCTTTAATTCCTTTGAATATTCAATAAGAATTGTTGGGTCAATAGCATGAACACGGTTAAGAGCCTCTCCTAATTTTTCATCGTCTGCTTCATTAACAGCTTTTATTGCTGTTCTATACTTTGCCTCAGGAAATTGAATCGGGGGCATAACCCAATTTGTGTTTTTAGAATTTAATGTATCATTAGTTTTAGTATCTTTTAATTTTACAGCTGCTCCAATATCACCGGCAACTAATTTATTTACCTTGGTTCTGTTTTTACCTGCAACTACATATAATTGAGTTAATCTTTCTTTTGAATTTTTTGTTTGATTAATTAAATCCATACTTTCTTCAACCACACCCGATAACACTTTAAAATATAAAACCTCCCCTAAATGTTGTTCAACTGATGTTTTAAATACAAATATAGATGTTGGTCCATTAGGATCACATTTAATATCTTTGCCTTCGGTTGATTTTTGAGCCGGCATATCTGACTCAAATGGAGATACATTAACTATAAATTCCATTAATCGTCTTACACCCATATCTTTTTTTGCAGAGATACAGAAAACAGGAAATAAATCTCTTTTAATTATTCCAATTTTAATTCCTTCTCTCATTTGATCTTCATTTAATGAACCTTCTTCAAAAAAAAGTTCCATTAATTTTTCATCATTCTCAGCTGCAGCTTCAACTAATTGGTTATGAAGTTCTTCAGCCTTATCTTTTTGATCTGCAGGAATATCTACTATTTGGGGTTCCCCACCATCAGGTCCCCATTGATACATTTTCATTTTTAACACATCAACAACTGCATTAAAATCTACGCCCACATTAACCGGATATTGTACCAATACAATTTTATTTCCAAAGTGTTGTTTTGCTTCTTCAATTGTTTTATCAAAGTTAGCTTTTTCATGGTCTAATTGATTTACAACAAAAATTAATGGAGTTTTAAACTTTTTTGCATATCTGCCAATTATTTCTGTTCCAACTTCTACTCCTTGTTGTGCATTTAAAAGCATTAGTCCTGTATTGGCAACTGATAATGTTGAAATAACACCACCAATAAAATCATCTAATCCGGGAGTATCTATAAAATTAATTTTTTTATCTTGCCATTCTGTGTAAAGCACAGTTGAAAATATTGAACGTCCTTGCTCTTGCTCAATTTCATTATAGTCAGACACGGTATTTTTATTATCAATATCTCCACGTCTACTAATTACTCCTCCTTCAAACAACATACACTCTGTAAGTGTAGTTTTACCAGAGCCTGCACTACCTATTAATGCAATATTTTTTAATTCATTTGGTTGGTAAATTTTCATTTTTTTTATATTAAAAGTTGATACTGTATTATTTTATATATAATATGTAAAATGGGCTTCAAAATTAATAATAATTTATAAACTAACAAGTAATGATAAAAATTAGAATATATATATAAAAAAATCAAACAGTAAAGTTTTGATATATAGCCAAATAGCAAGGCGTTTATAAAAAAACCATTTTATACATGAAAAAATATTTAACTATTA
>JAUVJB010000031.1 GCA_030592465.1 Bacteroidota bacterium
ATAAATTAGGAGAATTTTCTCCTACTCGCACCTTTAGAGGGCATGCTGGAAAGAAAAGATAATATTTACTTTTAGAGTTTAAACAGTTTTACAAAATGAGTAAAAGAAAAGGAATAACAGCCCAACAAAAAAAAGAGGTAAGAAAGAATCAATATTTTGCAATATTAAAAAAATGTCCTACTTCAACTCGAAAAATGAGATTAGTTGTTGATATGATTAGAGGTGTTGAAGTTAACAAAGCTTTAGATTATTTAAAATATAGTCCTAAAGAGGCTTCAAGAAAAGTTGAAAAACTCCTCTTATCTGCAATTGCTAATTGGCAACAAAAAAATGAAGAAACAAGAATTGAAGATGCTAATTTGTATGTCAAAGAAGTTTATGTTGATAGTGCACGTATATTAAAAAGACTAAGACCGGAACCTCAAGGAAGAGCTCATAGAATTAGGAAACGTTCTAATCATGTAACATTATTTTTAGATAGCCAGAGTACTATTAACGATATTAAAAAGAATAATTAGATGGGACAGAAATGTAATCCGATAGGTAATAGATTAGGAATCATTAAAGGATGGGATTCTAATTGGTATGGAGGAAATAACTATGCAGATAAAATAGTTGAAGACAATAAGATAAGAAATTATCTTAATGTTAGATTAGTAAAAGCAAGTGTTTCAAAAATTATTATTGAACGTACTCTGAAATTAATTACTATTACTATCAACACTTCACGACCCGGTATCATTATTGGTAAAGGAGGTCAAGAAGTTGATAAATTAAAAGAAGAACTTAAAAAGATAACCAAGAAAGAAGTTCAAATAAATATTTTTGAAGTTAAACGACCAGAGTTAGATGCATCTCTAGTCGCAAAAAATATTGCCAGACAAATCGAAGGTAAAATATCATACCGACGAGCTACCAAAATGGCAATAGCTTCTACTATGAGAATGGGTGCAGAAGGTATCAAAGTACAAATTTCCGGAAGATTAGGCGGTGCTGAAATGGCACGTTCTGAAATGTATAAAGAAGGACGTACTCCCTTACATACTTTAAGGGCAGATATTGATTATGCACTTGTTGAAGCAAGTACAAAAGTAGGTAAGGTTGGAGTTAAAGTATGGATTTGTCGTGGAGAAATTTATGGCAAACGTGATTTATCTCCAAATATTGGTCAAAAAAGCACTAGACCGGATTTTAAAAATAAAAGAAGAAAATAGCTTTTAATATTTTGCAAATATGTTACAACCAAAGAAAACAAAATTTAGAAAGCAGCAAAAAGGTAGAATGAAAGGTAATGCCCAAAGAGGTAATCAATTAGCTTACGGCTCTTTTGGAATTAAGGCTTTAGAACAATGTTGGTTAACCGGACGTCAAATAGAAGCTGCCAGAGTTGCTGTTACAAGACGTATGGAAAGAAAAGGACAAATTTGGATCCGAGTGTTTCCCGATAAACCAATAACAAAGAAACCTGCTGAAGTTAGAATGGGTAAAGGTAAAGGTGCTCCGGAAGCATTTGTTGCTCCTATTACACCAGGAAGAATGATTCTTGAAGCAGAAGGTGTTTCTTACGAAATTGCTAAAGAAGCATTGAGATTAGCAGCCCAAAAGTTACCTATTAAAACTAAATTTGTTGTGAGAAGAGACTTTGTCGAATTATCAATTTAATTATATAATGAAAACTTCAGAAATTAAACAATTAACAACTTCAGAAATTATTGAGAAAATTGATGATGGACAATTAATGTTAGTACGCCAAAGATTAAATCATGCGATTTCGCCATTAGATAATCCACATCAGATTGTACAATCTCGCAAAGATCTTGCAAGGTTAAAAACTGAGTTGAGATTTAGAAAGATAAATGAGAATAAAGATAAATAATTTTTGTAATGGAAAAACGTAATCTGAGAAAAGAAAGAATAGGAGTTATTATTAGTAATAAAATGGATAAATCCATTGTAGTTGCTGTTAGAAGAAGAGAAAAACACCCAATATACGGTAAATTCATTAATAAAACTACAAAGTTAGTTGCACACGATGAAAAAAACACATGTAATATTGGTGATACTGTTAAAATAATGGAGACACGTCCATTAAGTAAATCTAAAAATTGGAGATTAGTAGAAATTATTGAAAGAGTTAAATAATCATGATACAACGAGAAAGCAGGTTATTAGTTGCTGATAACAGCGGAGCAAAAGAAGTACTATGCATTAATGTTCTTGGTGGCACTGGTAAACGATACGCAAGTGTAGGCGATAATATTGTTGTAACTATTAAAAGTGCCGTACCATCAAGTGAGGTAAAAAAGGGTACTGTTTCTAGAGCTGTTGTTGTTCGCACACGAAAAGAATATAGAAGACCCGATGGTTCTTATATTAGATTTGACGATAATGCTGTCGTCTTATTAAATACAACTGGTGAATTAAGAGGTACACGTATTTTTGGCCCTGTTGCCAGAGAATTACGTAAAAACTATATGAAAATTATATCATTAGCACCCGAAGTGTTATAAATTTGTAAATTATTAATAATGCAAAAGAAATTACACATTAAAAAAGGAGATACCGTTATAGTTATAGCTGGTGAGTATAAAGGACAAAAAGGCAAAGTTCTACAAGTTCTTGTTAATAAACAACGTGCTATTGTAGAAGGTGTAAATATGGTATCAAAACATACTAAACCAAATGCAGCAAGTCCCGAAGGAGGTATTATTAAAAAAGAAGCAACAATTCATGTTTCTAACTTATTAAATATTGACCCTTCAAGTGGCAAGCCTACGCGTATTGGTAGAAAATTAAATAGTAAAAATAAATTAGTACGATACTCAAAAAAAACAGGAGAGGAGATTAAATAATGAAATATACTCCGGAATTAAGTAAAAAATATTTAGCTGAGATAGTGCCTGCATTAATGAAAGAATTTGGATATAAGAATGTAATGCAAGTTCCAAAATTAAAGAAAATAGTAGTAAATCAGGGTGTGGGTAAAGCTATTGCAGATAAAAAACTTATTGAAGTTGCAACTACAGAATTGTCAAATATTGTTGGACAAAAGGCAATTCAAACATTATCACGAAAGGATATATCTAACTTTAAAGTTAGAAAAAAAATGCCTATTGGTGTCATGGTTACTCTTAGACGTGATAAAATGTACGAATTCTTAGAAAGGCTCGTACGAGTTGCTTTACCAAGAATTAGAGATTTTCATGGTATTGACTCTAAATTAGACGGGAGAGGAAATTATACATTTGGTATAACAGAACAAATTATTTTCCCGGAGATTGAAGTAGATAAAATTAATTCAATATTAGGAATGAACATAACTTTTGTTACTTCGGCTAAAACCGATGAAGAAGGTTATGCATTATTAAAAGAATTTGGTTTACCTTTTAAAAAGAATTAAGATATGGCAAAAGAATCAATGAAAGCTCGAGAAGTTAAACGTCAAAAATTAGTAGATAAATATGCTGAAAAAAGAGCTAAATTAAAAGCAGAAGGTGATTATGTGGGATTGAGTAAATTACCGAAAAATGCATCTCCTGTTCGCCTTCATAATAGATGTAAATTAACAGGTAGACCAAAAGGTTACATGCGACAATTTGGAATTAGTAGAATCACTTTTAGAGAAATGGCTCTTAAAGGACTAATTCCGGGAATTAAAAAAGCTAGTTGGTAATTAAAAATAAATAATAAAAATGACTGATCCGATAGCAGATTTTCTAACAAGAATAAGAAATGCTCAACTTGCACGACATAAAGTAGTAGAGATACCGGCTTCAAATATGAAAAAAGGAATAACCAAAATACTTTACGATAAAGGTTATGTTCTAAATTATAAATTTGAAGAGAATGACGTTCAAGGAATAATTAAAATTGCTCTTAAATATAATCATGAGACAAAACAACCGGTGATTAAAAAATTACAAAGAATTAGTCGCCCCGGTTTAAGAAAGTATGTTGGTTTTAACAATTTGCCAAGAGTTTTGAATGGACTTGGTATTGCAATAATATCTTCTTCAAATGGAGTTATTACTGATAAGGAAGCTAGAGCCAAACACGTTGGAGGTGAAGTTTTATGTTACGTTTACTAAAAAATTTATAAAATGTCACGAATTGGAAAGTTACCCATAGTTATACCCGAAGGTATTACCATAACAAATAAAAACAATTTAGTTGTTGTCAAAGGTCCTCTTGGGGAATTAAAACAACAGGTAGATAAAGATATTAAAGTTACTGTTAAAGATAATAATGTTATAGTAACGAGACCATCAGACCAGAAAAGACATAAAGCTATGCATGGTTTATACCGATCTTTGATTAATAACATGGTTTATGGTGTGTCAAAAGGATATACAACAGAACAAGAACTAGTAGGTGTTGGTTATAAAGCAGAATGTAAAGGTCAAATATTAGAATTAAACTTAGGATATTCTCATAATATTTATTTTGAGTTGCCTGCCGAAGTTAAAGTTCAAGTAAAGGCTGAGCGTCGTAGCAACCCAATTATTCAATTACAAAGTGCTGATAAGCAATTGATTGGACATATTGCAGCTAAAATAAGATCATTTAGAAAACCGGAACCATATAAAGGTAAAGGTATTAAATTTGTGGGTGAACAATTACGCAGAAAAGCAGGTAAAGCTGCTGCTAGTGTATAATTTAAAATTAAATTATTATGTCTTTGTCTAAACAAAATAGAAGAATAAGAATTAAATATAGAGTCCGTAAGCATATTTCAGGCTCTCCTGAAAAACCTCGTATGAGCGTTTTCAGAAGTAATAAAAATATTTCTGTTCAAGTAATTGATGATATTTCAGGAACTACTTTGGTTGCTGCTTCATCTCTTAACAAAGAACTTGCCAAGAAGAAATCTACTAAAATAGAACAAGCCGTTTTAGTAGGTAAATTAGTTGGTGAAAAAGCCATTGAAAAAGGAATTTCTACAGTACTTTTTGATAGAAACGGATATTTATACCATGGTAGAGTAAAAGCTTTAGCTGAAGAAGCTAGAAAAGCAGGACTTAAATTTTAATTATTATGTCAAGTATTAGAAATATAAAAACTACTGATTTAGATTTAAAAGATCGATTAGTTGGAATAAATCGTGTAACAAAGGTTACAAAAGGTGGTCGAACTTTCAGTTTTTCAGCTATTGTAGTTGTTGGTAATGAAAATGGAATAGTTGGTTACGGTTTAGGTAAAGCCGGTGAAGTAACAACTGCAATTTCTAAAGGTATTGAAGATGCTAAAAAAAGTTTAGTTAAAATTCCTATTCATAAAGGAACAATACCCCATGAACAAACTGCCAGATTTGGTGGTGCTCAGATTTTTTTAAAACCGGCATCTCCCGGTACAGGCGTAAAAGCCGGTGGTGCTATGCGAGCAGTACTCGAAAGTGTTGGAATTAAAGATGTTCTTGCTAAATCAAAAGGCTCTTCCAATAATCATAATGTTGTTAAAGCAACTATTGCTGCTTTATTACAATTAAGAGATGCTAACGCTATTGCTTATGAAAGAGGCGTTGATTTAAACAAAGTTTTTAATGGTTAGAAAAATATCAGGGAAATGGCTAAATTGAAAATTAAACAAATTAGAAGCAAAATAGGTAGCACTGTTAGACAAAAAAGAACTTTACAAGCTCTTGGATTTAAAAAATTAAATTCAGTTGTTGAAGTTGAAGCTACACCTCAAATTCTAGGAATGATTAATAAAGTTAAACATTTAATTTCTATTGAAGATATTTAAATATAAAATTATTTTTTAATTATGGATTTAAGTAATTTAAAACCGGCACAAGGTTCAATAAAAAAAGGAACCCGTAAAGGCCGTGGTCAAGGTTCAGGAAGAGGAGGAACTGCAACAAGAGGTATGAACGGTCAAAAATCAAGATCCGGTTATTCAAAAAAAATAGGTTTTGAAGGTGGTCAAATGCCTTTACAAAGAGTAGTGCCTAAATTTGGTTTTAAAAATATTAATAGAAAAGAATATAAAGCTGTTAATATTGAAAAATTACAAATGTTGGCTGAAAAATATAATTTAACTAATATTGATACTCAAGTTTTAAAGAAACACGGCTTAGTATCTAACAATGATTTAGTTAAGATATTAGGTAATGGTAATTTAACTGCTAAATTAGAAATAAAAGCTCATGCTTTTTCTAAATCAGCTAAAGAAGCTATAGAATCGGTAGGAGGAAAAACTGAAATTATTTAATATCCTTTTATCTGTATTTTTAATAATAATTAAATATTTTTCATTATTTCTAATGTCAAATATAAAATAGATATAAAACAATATACTCGTGAAAAAAATTATTGAAACAATACAAAATATATGGAAGATTGAAGATTTAAGAAATCGAATCTTAACAACGATAGTACTATTGTTAGTATATAGATTAGGTACTCGTGTTGTTTTACCCGGTATAGATCCATCTCAACTTGGTGCTTTGCGTCAACAAACTGCCGGTGGAGTTATGGGATTGTTAGATATGTTTTCAGGAGGTGCATTTTCTAATGCTTCAATTTTTGCACTGGGTATTATGCCTTATATCTCTGCATCTATTGTTATTCAATTGCTCGGTATGGCAGTGCCTTACTTTCAACGTCTTCAACGTGAAGGTGAAAGTGGAAGAAGAAAAATAAACCAAATAACTCGTTATTTAACTCTTATTATTTTATTTTTACAAGCACCGGGTTATTTAGCAAACTTACATCATCAACTACCGCAATCTGCCTTTATTATTCAAGGAACTTTCTTTACAGTTTCATCAATAATCATTCTTGCAACAGGAACAATGTTCGTTATGTGGTTAGGCGAAAAAATTACTGATAAAGGAGTTGGAAATGGTATATCAATAATTATTATGATTGGTATTATCGCCAGATTACCATTTGCTTTTGTAGCTGAATTTTTCTCAAGAGTTGAAGAAGCCGGTGGTGGATTAGTAATGTTTCTTGTTGAAATAATTGTTCTTGCATTAGTCGTTTTATTCACTATACTTTTAGTACAAGGAACAAGAAAAATACCGGTACAATATGCAAAGCGTATAGTTGGAAACAAACAATATGGAGGTGTACGTCAATATATACCTCTTAAAGTTAATGCAGCAGGTGTAATGCCAATTATTTTTGCTCAAGCAATAATGTTTGTCCCTGTGGTTGCTGTTGGATTTGCAAGCTCTGATTCATTAAGTGGTTTCGCTGCTGCTTTTTCAAATTACACAGGTTTTTGGTATAATTTTACCTTTGCTGTATTAGTAATTTTATTTACATATTTTTATACTGCAATTACAATTAACCCAACGCAAATGGCAGAGGATATGAAAAAAAATGGTGGTTTTATACCGGGAATTAAGCCAGGCAGGAAAACGATTGATTTTTTAGATAATATTATGTCTAAAATTACATTACCTGGCTCTTTTTTCTTAGCATTAGTAGCTATTCTCCCTGCATTTGCAATGATTGGTGGAGTTAATAATCAATTTGCACATTTTTACGGAGGAACATCTTTACTTATTCTTGTTGGAGTTGTCCTTGATACTTTACAACAAATTGAAAGTCATTTATTAATGCGTCATTATGATGGTTTAATGAAATCAGGAAGAATTTCAGGAAGAAATAAAGCATCTTCCGGTATGTAAAAAAGTATATAAATTTTAGAATATATGGCAAAACAGCCCTCAATAGAACAAGACGGGACCATTATTGAAGCATTGTCAAATGCAATGTTTAGAGTCGAATTAGAAAATGGTCATATTATTATTGCACATATTTCAGGTAAAATGAGAATGCATTATATTAAAATTTTGCCGGGTGATAGAGTAAAAGTTGAGATGTCTCCATATGATTTAACAAAAGGACGTATCACATTTAGATATAAAAATTAAATAAAATTATAAAAATGAAAGTAAGAGCTTCTGTAAAAAAACGTTCGGCAGACTGTAAATTAGTTCGAAGAAATGGACGTTTATATGTTATTAATAAAAAAAATCCTAAATTTAAACAAAGACAAGGATAATTTTTATAACTTTGCAAACTTTAAATTTAATTAGTTTATGGCAAGAATAGTTGGTGTTGATTTACCAAAAAATAAAAGAGGAGAAATAGGTTTAACCTATATATACGGTGTTGGTCGTAGTAGAGCAAATAAAGTACTCGAAAAAGCAGACATCGATAAAAATATTAAAGTAAAGGATTGGACTGACGATCAAATAGCTAAAATAAGAGAAATTCTGAATAACGAGTATAAACTCGAAGGAATTTTGCGTTCTGAAGTTCAATTAAACATTAAGCGATTAATGGATATAGGATGTTATAGAGGTATTAGACATCGAATTGGATTACCTGTACGTGGGCAACATACACAAAATAATGCTCGAACCAGGAAAGGTAAGAGAAAAACAATAGCAAATAAAAAGAAAGCTACTAAATAATAAATTGTAATTATGGCACAAAAGTCAAGAACAGTAAGAAAAAGAGTTGTAAAAGTTGAAGCTGTCGGTCAAGCACATATTCATGCTTCTTTTAATAATATTATCATTTCTCTTACTAATAGTGATGGTCAAATAATTTCAGCATCATCAGCTGGAAAGATGGGATTTAGAGGATCTAAAAAAAACACTCCTTATGCAGCACAAATTGCAGCCACTGATTGTTCCAAAGTTGCTTATGATTTAGGTTTGAGGAAAGTAAAAGTATATGTTAAAGGACCCGGAACAGGAAGAGAATCTGCAATTAGAACTATTAATAATGCAGGAATTAGCGTAACAGAAATTATTGACGTTACTCCTTTACCACATAATGGTTGCAGACCCCCAAAAAGAAGAAGAGTTTAAATTGAAATTAATATAATTAAATTTTATTATAGAAGATGGCAAGGTATAGAGGACCAAAAACAAAAATTGCAAGAAAATTTGGAGAACCAATTTTTGGACATGATAAATCGTTTGAAAAGAAAAATTATCCTCCAGGACAACATGGAGCCAATAAACGTAGAAGAAAATTATCAGAATACGGCTTACAGTTACTTGAAAAACAAAAAGCAAAATATACTTATGGTGTGTTAGAAAAACAATTCTCAAATTTGTTTAAAAAAGCATCAAGAAGTAAAGGTGTAACAGGTGAAGTTTTGTTACAATTTCTGGAAATGCGTTTAGATAATCTTGTGTTTCGAATAGGTATTGCTCCTACAAGAAGCGGTGCACGTCAATTCGTATCTCATAGGCATATTATTGTTAATGGAGATGTTGTAAACATTCCTTCATACAGTGTTAAAGTTGGTGATATTATAGGAGTTCGTGAAAAATCAAAATCATTAGAAGTTGTTACTGCTTCTTTATCTTCTGCAAGATATAATAGATATCCTTGGATAGAATGGGATGATAACACATTGTCTGCTAAAGTTATTAACATACCTGAAAGATCAGAAATACCTGAAAATATTAAAGAACAATTAATTGTAGAATTGTATTCTAAATAGAATGCTAAATAATTTAATCTTATGGCAATATTAGCTTTTCAAAAACCTGAAAAAGTTATAATGATAGAATCCGACGAATTTGTTGGAAAATTTGAATTCAGACCATTAGAACCCGGTTATGGTATAACAATAGGCAATGCTTTAAGAAGAATTCTACTTTCTTCTTTAGAAGGATATGCAATTTCATCTATTAAGATTGACGGTGTTAATCACGAGTTTTCTACTATTCAAGGTGTGTTAGAAGATGTTACCGAAATAATTCTAAATTTAAAACAAATTCGATTAAAAAAACAAATTGAGGATTCTGATAGCGAAAAAGTTTCTATTACGATAACTGATAAAGACACTTTTAAAGCCGGTGATATTAATAAATTTCTAAATGGTTTTGAAGTTATAAATAAAGATTTGGTTATTTGTAGAATGGAACCAAATGTTAAACTTCAAATAGATTTAACAATTAATAAAGGAAGAGGTTACGTCCCTGCCGAAGAAAATAAACAATTAGATGCTGAAATAGGTGTTATTGCTATTGATTCAATTTTTACACCTATTAAAAATGTAAAATATTCAATTGAGAATTATCGTGTTGAACAAAAAACCGATTATGAAAAATTAATTTTTATAATTAAAACTGATGGTTCAATTTTACCAAAAGAAGCTTTAAAAGAAGCAGCTAAGATATTAATTCATCACTTTATGTTATTCTCTGATGAAAAAATTACTCTTGACACTGAAGAAAAATTAGCTAATGAAGAATTCGATGAAGAAATTCTTCATATGAGACAACTATTGAAAACTAAATTAGTTGATTTAGACTTATCTGTAAGAGCAATAAATTGTTTAAAGGCTGCCGACATTGTTACCCTTGGCGAACTTTGTACTTATAATAAAAATGACTTATTGAAATTTAGAAATTTTGGTAAAAAATCATTAACTGAATTAGAGGATCTATTAGAATCATTAAATCTAAACTTTGGGATGAATATCTCTAAATATAAATTAGATAAGGAATAAGAGAGATGAGACACAAAAAAAAATTTAATCATTTAGGAAGAAAAGCTGCACATAGAAATGCTATGCTTTCAAATATGGCGTCTTCTTTAATTTTAAATAAAAGAATTACTACAACCATTGCTAAAGCTAAAGCTTTAAAAATGTATGTTGAGCCACTAATAACTAAATCAAAAAATGATACTACACATTCTCGTAGAATTGTTTTCAGTTATTTACAAGACAAATATAGCGTTTCTGAATTATATAGAGAGGTAGCAGCTAAAATTGGTAAAAGACCGGGTGGTTATACAAGAATATTAAAATTAGGAAAACGTCTTGGTGATAATGCCGATATGTGTATTATTGAGTTAGTAGATTATAACGAAAATATGTTAGCAACATCTAAACCTAAAGCAAAAACAACAAGACGACATAGAACAAAGAAGTCAACTGCTACGGCACAAACTACAGCTGAACCCAAAGTAGAAGCAACTGAAACTGCACAACCTGAAGCTAAAGTTGAAGAAACTCCGATTACTGACACAAAAAAGGAAGTTGAAACTGCTGAAACTCAACCAAAAAAAGAAAAAAAAGAAGATAAGACTCTTAAAGTAAAGGAAGAAATTAAACCTGAAGTTTCTGATAAAAAAGAAGATAAAACTTCTGAAGAAGAGAAAAAAGCAGAGTAAGAGAATTATATAATTATTATAAAGGGAATAAATAAAGCATTTATTCCCTTTTTTTGTATCTTTATATAAAAAATATTATGGGACAGATAGCACAAATACGCGCTCGTGAGATTTTGGACTCACAGGGCAACCCTACAATTGAAGTAGATGTTATTACAACAAGAGGTATTTTAAGTAGAGCTTCCGTCCCATCAGGAGCATCAACAGGAACAGATGAAGCCATTGAGTTAAGAGATGAAGACCAAGGACGTTTCCTTGGAAAAGGAGTATTGAAAGCAGTTAATAATGTTAATAAAATTCTTAATGAAGAACTTAAGGGTTTCTATATAACCGATCAATCAACTATTGACGCGACAATGATTGAACTTGATGGAACTGAAAATAAATCAAACATTGGTGCTAATGCTATTCTTGCTGTCTCTCTATCTGTCGCAAAAGCTGCCGCTCAGTCTGTAGGCCAACCATTATTTAGATATATTGGCGGAGTTAATGCTAACACCCTTCCTATACCAATGATGAATATTATTAGTGGAGGAACTCATGCTGACAATAAACTTGATTTTCAGGAATTTATGATAATGCCAATCAGCTCTGCTTCTTTTGTAGAATCAATTAGAATGGGTGCCGAAGTTTTTCAAAATCTTAAATTAATTTTAAAAAATAAAGGATATTCAGTTAATGTTGGTGATGAAGGGGGTTTTGCACCCGATTTGAAATCTCATGAAGAAGCTATTGAAATTATTTTACAAGCTATTGAAAAAGCAGGTTATAAGCCGGGTGAGGATATTTTTATAGCTTTAGACACTGCAGCTTCCGAATTTTATGATAAAAAGAAAAAGTTATATAATCTTAAATCGATAAAAAAAAAATTGTCATCTGATGAATTAATTGATTATCTAATAACTTTAGTTAATAAATATCCGATAATTTCTATTGAAGATGGCTTGGCTAAAGATGATTGGCAGGCATGGAACAAATTAAATTCGGCTATTGGGGATAAAATTCAATTGGTTGGTGATGACTTATTTGCAACTAATGTTAATAGATTGATAAAAGGAATTAATGAATATAGCTGTAATTCAATTTTAATTAAATTAAACCGGATTGGTACATTAACAGAAGCTATCAACTGTGTAAATTTAGCAAAAGAAAATTCTTTTACAACAATTATTAGTCATCGCTCAGGAGAAACAGAAGATACAACAATTGCAGAGTTAGCAGTAGCTCTAAATACAGGATTGATAAAAGCAGGTTCGGTTTCTCGTACCGACAGAGTTTGTAAGTATAATCAATTAATTAGGATTGAAGAGAATCTTGGTGCGTCTGCGAGGTATCTCGGTAATGATTTTAAATTTGTTTAATGTAGTTTGTTGTCATTTGGCTTCGCTACGGGGCAGGTAATATATGTAAAATTATAACCGAGTAAGTATCCACAGTTATCCAAATGTTACTTTAGTCGTATTTATACATTTTACCTTCAATTGTTACATCTGATTTTTTTCTGTTTTGAATTTTGATATTGGTAATTACTTCTTCGGCACCGGCATCAAAACAAGCTTGTTGTACTTTTTTTATAATTTGCATTAACTCATCGTATTCGCCTTCCATTACCGTTTCAAAAGGGCAAACTCTATATTTAACTCCTGATTTTTGAATTACTTCAATTGCTTTATCAACTATTTGGTATGTGTCATTATTTGTTGATTTTGGCAATACTTGTACAGCGATATTTACTATTTTTGACATTAAACGTTTGTGTTTTTAATTTAAGCAAGAAAATTTTTATTGTTTTTATCTTTATTAAAATTATTTATTTCATCATTATTGAGAATTTTAGTATTTGTTATAAGAAAATCCCTTTTAATAAAATTCCCAAATTCATTGCAATTACTGATTGCTTTTTTGAAAACATCTCTAATAGCTATTTTAAGAGGAATTAGTGAAAGAATGGTAGAAAAGTGTTCGGAAAATTTTATTTTTTCAATTTCTGCGTCATGCTGTTTTAAAGTGAATTCAAATTCTTTAGTAATAATTTTTTTTTGACCATCGGTAAAATCCGTATCATTAGTTGGAAATAAAACAATAAAATATCGCAGTTTAGAATTTTTTCCTCCTAATCCGGTTGAGACAAATATCTGATTTTCGTTTAAAAGCGACCCCTCAAGCAACATGCGACTTTCGAGTAATGATAAAATCGACCATTCTCGTAATTCTTTATCAGGATTTTTTGAATATTTTTCTAATATTCGATATACTTTAACATCATCAATTGACGCTAATTGAATGAGTAACTTTTTTTTCTCTTCTATGGATGTTTCTTTATCGAAAAGTTTATTTTTATCATCAATAACATTTTTATTATCAAATTTTTCACTTGTTTTTTTTGAATAATCAAAATATTCCATTTGAATATTAATATCTATCTGTTCGTCTAAAATATTTAACTTGCCTGAAATATTATTACTTATTTCATTAAGTTTGTCAAATAAATTACTATCATCAATATATTCATCTGAATTCATACTATTTTATTTTTTAATTAAATAGTTGTACAAATATACTTACAAAAAATTTGCCAATAAGTATTTATTTGAATAATTAAGACAAAATTTCAGTAAATTACTGTTTTCAGGCTAAATAGTTCCAAAATAAATAATTAATAAAAATAACGTAATCATGGTATTGTATAGTAAAAAACAAACAGTTATTTTTATCCATTCTTATTAAACATAAAAAAAACAGATGAGACTTTCAGAATTAAAGAACGGGGATGAGGGAGTAATAGTAAAAGTAATGGGATATGGAGCTTTTAGAAAACGTATTATTGAAATGGGTTTTGTAAGAGGACAGAAAGTAAAAGTGATAAAAAGTGCTCCATTAAAAGACCCTGTTGAATATAGTGTGATGGATTATCATGTCTCATTGAGAAAAAGTGAAGCTAAAAATGTTGAAGTAATAACTAAAAAAGAAGCGAAAAATCTAAAATTAAATGGGTTTGAGGGTGTTATTGATGATGAAGTTTTAAAAATATCAGCAAAAGAAAAACGAAAAAATATACATATTGCCTTAGTTGGTAATCCTAATTCAGGTAAAACAACACTTTTTAATTTTGCTTCAGGCTCTAAAGAGCATGTTGGTAATTACGGTGGTGTAACAATTGAAGCAAAAAACGCAAAATTTAAACAAAAAGGATATATTTTTGACATTGCAGATTTACCGGGAACGTATTCATTAACAGCATATTCGCCTGAAGAACTTTATGTCAGGAAATATATTTTTTCTGAAAAACCCGATATTGTTGTTAATATTATTGATGCTTCAAACCTTGAACGTAATCTTTATTTAACAACTCAACTTATTGATATGGATATTAAAGTGGTAATAGCTTTAAATATGTATGATGAGTTGAAGAATAAAGGAGCCGGTTTTGACTATGAAGCACTGGGAAAAATGATAGGTGTTCCTATTGTACCAACTATCAGCTCAAAAGGGAAAGGAATTAAAAATTTATTCGATGAGATAATTGAAGTGTATGAAGACAGGGAACCAATAGTTAGACACATTCATATTAATTATGGGAAAGAAGTTGAAAAATCGATAAAAAATATTCGCGAAAAAATTAGAGAAGTTAAACAAATAAGAGATAAAGCATCAACAAGATTTTTATCTATTAAGTTATTAGAAAAAGACAGAAGCACAAATTTTATTCTTTCACGGTTTGAAACTTATAATGAGATAAAAGAAATTACTGAATTTGAGATAAAACGACTCGAAAACAGTTTGCTTGAAGATAGTGAAACAATAATTACAGATGCAAAATATGGTTTCATTAAAGGAGCTTTAAAAGAAACCTATGTTGAAGGTGTAAGAAAACGTAGAAGAAAAACAGATATTATTGATACAATTGTGCTTCATAAAGTGTTTGGGTTCCCAATATTTTTATTGTTTATGGGACTTATGTTTTATACTACCTTTGGCTTAGGAAAGTATCCTATGGATTGGATAAGTCAACTTGTTGATTTTATTAGCAATATTTTCCGAACAGCTTTGCCTGATAGTATTTTGAAAGATCTTTTGATTGACGGTGTAATTGCAGGAGTAGGCGGGGTAATTGTATTTTTACCAAACATTTTAATTCTGTTTTTGTTTATTTCTTTTATGGAAGACACAGGATATATGGCTCGTGCATCTTTTATTATGGATAAGTTGATGCATAAAATCGGATTACACGGTAAGTCGTTTATTCCTTTAATTATGGGTTTTGGTTGTAATGTTCCGGCAGTGTTGGCTACTAGAACATTTGAAAATAGAAACGACCGATTACTTACGATGCTTATAAATCCACTCATGTCGTGTAGTGCTCGATTACCGGTTTATATTTTAATTATTGGAGCATTTTTCCCAAAATACCCGGGGTTAATGCTTTTAGGGGTTTACTTATTTGGTATTTTTTTAGCTGTGATAGTTGCGAAAATTTTTAAAAAATTGCTTTTTAAATCAAAAGATGCTCCGTTTGTAATGGAGTTACCCCCCTATCGTATGCCAACAGGAAAATCAATCTTATTGCATATGTGGAACAAAGGTGCTCAATATTTGAAAAAAATGGGAAATGTTATTCTCGTTGCATCAATAATTATTTGGGCTTTAGGTTATTTCCCAAGAAATGTTCATTATTCGAAAGATTATGCGTTATTAATATCAAAAAAATCAAATTTATATCAAGAGAAAGCAAAATCTATTCTGCCAAGTGAAAAATTACAAATTGACGAGCTTTATAAAAATAAAATTAATGAGATTGAAGAATTAGAAATTGAAAAAGAAAGCGAACATCAAGAAAATTCATATCTTGGAAATTTGGGTCATCTTATTGAGCCTGTTATTAAACCTTTAGGATTTGATTGGAGAATGGGAGTAAGCTTATTGGCAGGTGTTGCAGCAAAAGAGATTGTAGTTAGTACGATGGGCGTTATTTATCAAGCTGATACTGATGGAGATAAAACTTTACAAGCAAAGATAAAACAACAGGTTTATGCAGAAGGGAGTAAGAAAGGACAAAAGATTTTTACACCATTGACAGCTTTGGGGTTTATGATTTTTATTTTGATTTATTTCCCATGTGTTGCTACAATTGTGGCTATAAAAAAGGAATCTGGAAGCTGGAAATGGGCTTTGTTTACAGTCTTATATACTTCAAGTTTGGCATGGATTGTTTCTTTTTTAATTTTTCAAATTGGTAGTTTTTTTATTTAATTTTTTTTTGATATGATTTTTGATATTTTAGCGTATATAATTATTTTTCTATCTTTTGTATATCCTGTTTATAATATTTATAGATTATTATTTACAAAAAAAACATATGGTTGTGCAAATTGCAATAGTAATTGTGCATTAAGAAATGTTAGCAAACTTAATAACAAAGTAAATGTTGATTTTAAGAAAATTTAATATTTTGTTTGTAGTTTGTTATAATTAAAAAAAAATGATTATTTCGTTCGAAATGATTGCTCATAATGATTTTGTCATAAATCGTTTATTTTTTATGTTTTTATAATATAATTCTTATCTTTGATAATATCATTTTAATTTTACCCGATAATATAAAATTATTATATTTACATATATGAGTCCACTATGAAAAGACCTAACGGGTTTGTGATAATAAAAGACAAAGTATTTAAAACGCTGATAATCAAAATAATAGAAACCTGTTAGCTCTCATATCCGCCGACTGGCGGACGACTTTTCGGAAAGGATTCATATATAGAAATCATGTAAATTATGGAAATACATTTTAAAAGAGTTAAACAATTTGTATCAACAATTGTACTTTTATTATTTTTCATTACAAGTCAATTTGTAAAAGCACAAACAAGTGTTTTTTATTATGACGATGGAAATAAAACATTTCCAAATAATCAAGTTGTAAAATTATTAGAAGCATCTAATAAAGATATTTATTTGTTAGGGAAGATAGCTGACAACAAATATCAGGATACAAAACCTTTTTTAATAAGAGTTGACAAAAAGGCTAATTTATTATCTCAAAAAATAATATCATCAAAGTCGTTACATGATTTGAATGGAATGATTTTACTATCCAATCAAAACATTAAAATATATGGCACATGTAAAAAGAACGATAAATATTATCCTTACGAAAGAATGATTACGCCTGACGGAACTATAAAAACAGAAGATTCTATTTTTTCTGTCTTTTCAACATGGATTAACGATGTGAAATATATAGATGACAATAAAGTTTTAATTGTTGAGACAAAAGATGGGAAAGCAGGGAAGTTTAATATTTCAATTTTTAAAGTTAATACACAAAAAGACAACCAGGAATGGTATAAAAAAATCTCATCAGAAGATAATGAAGAAGCAGATCAAATTTTGGTTTTAAAAGATAAAAATATCATTATTCTTGGAAAAAAATATGCAGACGATTTATTATCCTATGTGCCGATAATATATAAACTTAGTTCAGAGGGCAACCAAATTTGGAAAAAAGGTATTGATGTCCCGAGAAATTTTTATAGTCAAAGTATTAGTGTTGACGAAAATGGTATTTTATATTATATATGTGGTTATACAAAAGAATCAACAGGTTTATGCGAAACCCGTCTTATTACCTTATCATCTGATAATAAAAAACTGAACCATATAACATTTAAAGAGATTAGTGCAAACGGAATTTTAGCCTTAGATAATGATAAATTTTTTATTTATGGTTCAAATATTTTTGTGAAAAGTTCACACGTGATAACAAAAGCTAAGTATATAATTTTTAATAAAGATTTTAAAATAGTTTCAAAAAAACAACTTGGAAATAAAGATGTTCCTGATTCGGAATTTACTAAGAATAAGTTCAATATTTCTCCTACAAATTCTGACTTGCTGACTGCAATCCAATTATCAGATGGCAGAATTGCTTGTGCCGGAAAAATTTTTATGCCTAATATGAAAGATGTTGAAAATTCATTGCGACAAAATAATGCCTTATTATTATTGATTGATAATAATTGGTAATCTTTGCAAGAAAACTCTCAAAATATAGATTTTATTAAATCGTTTACAGCCAATTTTTTATTGTTGTATTCGACTGACATACACAACATTAAGTGTTTCTTCGCAGATACCTTATAAATATTAGATATTTTTTTACTCTTCCAAACAAATATTAGTGTTAAGTTTTAGATTTTTAATAAATTTGAAAACGAAAATTTTATAAGTGCAAACGACTCATATTTTTTTAGTAATTGGCGATTATTTTTATAAATTTTTTTAAAATGAAAGTAAACAATAAACACTACTTAACTGTTTGGATGCAAGGTAAAACAGTTTATATGATAGAACAGAATTTATTACCTTTTAAGTTCCTGATATATAAATCGGAAAATTACAAAGATAGCTGCCTTGCAATAAAAACAATGATAGTTAGAGGTGCCGG